>JAGLQQ010000026.1 GCA_023136735.1 Candidatus Omnitrophota bacterium
CCAGCTCAACATCACCGCCGTCAGCCTGAAGAGCCGGCCTTATTTCCTCTAAAAGTTTCTGGACTTCTTCTTTCATCTTTTGCTTCCTTTCTTTAATGAGCACATGATTTTTGAAGCATCGCGACACAAATCATAGTGCGAATTAACCCCGCCTTGGCGGGGTAAAATCCCGTCGCTTTGTGGCGGGATCACTACTTCACTGTTTTATAATATTTATTATTTTCTTTGAGTTATATTTGCCTTTAACAATCAAAACATCCATTTTGCTTACATTAAAATACGCTGCTAAATGCTCAAGGACTCTTTTGTTTGCTTTACCGCGCTCAGGTGTTGCGGTAACTTTCACAAGGAATTCCCCTTTAGCCTTTTCAATAATCTCATTTTTTGCCGCATTTGTAACGACTTTAATACTAATAAACATAATTTAGATTCCAGACATCTCTAAAAATTTATTCAAAACAAGCCAATTATTCTTTAATATCTGGCAATTCTTTTAATGATTCTTCTATCTTTTCTTTAGGATATTCAAAATCCGTCAAGCCATGCGCAAGATATTTATCATAAGAGCTTAAATCAAAAAATCCATGGCCGCTGTAATTAAACACTATTGTTTTTTCCTGTCCATCTTCTTTTGCCTTTAGCGCTTCGTTGATTGCCGCTCTTATCGCGTGTGATGTTTCCGGCGCAGGAATTCTTCCTTCGGTTCTGGCAAAAGTAACCGCTGCTTCAAAGGCCGCGTTCTGATGAAAACTTACAGCTTCAATCATATTCTCATTTTTAATAAAGCTTAGTAAAGGCGCCATCCCATGATAACGCAAGCCACCAGCATGAATTCCCGGCGGCACAAAAGAATGCCCCAGTGTATGCATCTTGAGCAAAGGGGTAGTCATTGCAGTATCGCCAAAATCATAACGGTAAGGCCCTTTTGTTAATGTCGGGCAAGCTTCCGGTTCTGTGCCGATAAACCGAATTTTTCCCTTTTCGTTCATTTTATCAAATACAAACGGAAAAATAAAACCAGCAAAATTACTTCCGCCACCGCAGCATCCGATCATAATATCAGGTGTTTCGCCAATACTCTGAAGCTGTTTTTTTGTTTCTAACCCCACAACGGTCTGATGCATAAGAACATGGTTCAATACACTGCCAAGCGAATATTTTGTATTCTTGCTCGTAACTGTATCTTCTATTGCTTCACTTATAGCCATGCCTAAACTTCCCGGACAATCCGGATCTTTTGCTAATATCATTCTTCCTGCATTTGTTCTTTGCGAAGGACTAGGATATACAGTAGCCTTCCAAACATGCATCATAGAGCGCCTGTATGGTTTTTGCTCATAACTTATCTTAACCATATACACAACGCATTCAATACCAAAAAAATTTGTCGCAAACGCAAGCGCACTTCCCCACTGTCCGGCTCCGGTCTCAGTTGTAATTCTGGTAATACCTGCCTGCTTATTATAATATGCCTGAGCGACTGCTGTATTAGGCTTATGTGATCCTGCCGGGCTGACTGATTCGTCTTTAAAATATATCTTAGCCGGTGTGCCTAAGAATTCTTCCAGTCTTCTTGCCCGGATAAGCGGCGTCGGTCTCCAGATCGAAAGGATATCCAGCACTTCTTCTGGGATATCTATCCAGCGCTGCTTGCTCACCTCTTGTTCAATAAGCGACATGGGAAATATAGGCGCAAAGTCTTCAGCGGTTGCAGGTTTACCTGTTCCCGGATGCAAAGCAGGGGGAATAGGTTTGGATATATCAGCCTGAATATTGTACCATTGCTTCGGCAACTCTTTTTTGTTCAGCAATATCCTATTATCACTCATATTTTCCTCCTTTAATTAAATAAATCAGGAAAACATCATGGTTTATACAGTTCGACATTCTAAATCATTTTGTGAACTTAAGCGCTGTTTTATATAAGCGCATTTCCAACGTCCCGGCCAGTCAGCATGCAAAATAGTTCTAATGTTTACACATTCGAAAAATTTGCCTGATTGTGTTTTCTGCATGCCGCCTCTAGAGTCGTAAATATCGCATAGATATTTACCATCAGGTTGAGCAATTAAATGAATGCATGCATCATCTCCTACCCCGCAGCAATTGCCGCATTTCAAGCAAGCATTTTCAAATTCTTCTTCTTTGTTTATTTGATAAATCTTATAATCCATAAAAGCATCTTGACCTTTTCTAAAATAAATATATTGTATTATACGATAGCATAAACATGTACCCAAGTCAACATAGGGAGTATTGCTGAAAATCACATATTATTTAACAAAAAATTCCCTTAAATCATTAGCTGTTTCTTTATTATGGCGTTATTGCCTGAGGCAGTATATGTCTAATAATCTGCACATTATTATTTTCAGTTATTTTTATATGTGTCTCCTTTGTACAACTCAAGACATTATGCCAGATACCTTTAAGTAACACAATCGGCTTATCTAGAACAAAAGCTTCAATACCCTCCGGCACCTTCTGATTAGAAACATATAAAATAGCTTTTCCCTTAATTGGCTCAAAACTTTCATATGAAACAGGATGGTTCTCGAGAAATTTGATCTGTTTTTCTCTGAGGATCAAGTAAGCAATTCGCCACCCCTTGACTTTGGGCTCACGAATAACAATTCTAAACTGATTATTCTCTTTTTTATTTTCAGGGCCTTCCCATTGAATAATATAGCCGTATTTTTTAAAGTTCAAAGCTGTAAGTTTTTTCGGTTTTATCTTTAAATTTTCTATTTTCTTCACTTGACTCATTATTATTCAATCCCTTCCGAAATATTGTTTAGACTAAAGCAATGTCCATTTTTGGATTATGATTTATCGTATTATGAATAAGACATTTTTTTGCGGCAGCGAGTATTGTATCATGCCTTGATCATGTATTCACGTTTGGCAAATCTACCTCAATTTTAATATTATCCAATCGAGTCGGATTAGACGCTTTTTTCTGCTGTTATTATTATTTTCATCCCGGCAGCATCAAGCGCCGCATTTCTGCAGTAACTAGCTACATACACACCAGCACAACTGGCAATACTGCTCAAGAAAAGCTGCGGGGAGGCAGCACCTTCATCAGTTCCTCCTACCCCAAGCAGCAGATCAATAATAATTTTATGTTTCGCACAATCAGCACTAAATTTCATTTCTCCTAAATAATCAACATTCACTTGCATCATTTTATTCTTTTGAAAATCATCTTCTTGAAAAGCCTGGCTTCTGTATTTTAATATATCTTTCCCATCTCAGATAAACCTGTTTTGTTGCTCTGACATCCCGCTGGCAATATCTCGCAATATCTGTCGTCCTCTGATCTCTAAATAAATCACCAACCATGGCACCGCTAATACCTTCTTCTTTGGAACTTTTAATTCCAAACGCCTGACTGACCATATGCAGACTGAAATGACGCCGCATTGCTCCATAACAAGTCAGCTGATCATATAAATCAACATGCGCCTTTGCATCATATCTATATGGCATGAGATCTTTGGTCGGCTTTACCTTAAGTGCCGCACTGCGCATCATGATATACGGACAGTCAAAACCGCGCCCATTATAGGTAATAAACTGGCTGCAATCGCTAATCTTATCCCAGAAATTTTCGAGAATGTCCTTTTCGCTGCACACATTATATTCGTCTTTACCTTCACGAAAGCAACCTGTCGTACCATCAGTGCTTTGAAAAAAAACTACTCCTTCATCACTCGTTACATCAACCATACCGATAGCTACGATCTTCCCGCTCACAGGAGACAAACCCAGCCCATCTCTAATTTCCTGCTTTTCCTCATCAGTTTTAGCACGCTTAAGCAATATCTCCTGCGTTTGGGCATCATAGGAGTCAAAATCATCCCCCACAGTTTCAATATCAAAAACAATTTTATTCATAAAATATTTCCTTATCTGTTGCTAGTAATTACTAATCGTTATCAACTTTTTTTCAGTTTTTATTTTCTCAACACGCAACTCGTAAACTAATTTCGCGTCCTTCGTCTTAGCGAAGTGATCGTCCATCGGTTTTTCTTTTTTAATAGCTAAGAGCTACACGCTACCCGCTTTTTTCGTGTAGTTAAGCAAACCGCCTGCCTTAATGATCTCTTTTTGTCTTGAAGAAAGCTCATATATCATCTTGATTTTCTCATTTTTAGTTTTGTTTTCAACTACAATGCTCTCACCCTGATCAAAGCAGGCGATCAAATCCGACATTTCCAACTGATCTTCTTCATCTAAGTTCTCATAATCCTTGGGACTAGAAAAAACAAGCGGAAGAATACCGAAATTCACCAGATTTGCGGCATGAATACGCTCTAAAGATTTAGCAAGAACAGCCTTTACGCCTAGATACATCGGACACAATGCTGCATGCTCGCGACTTGATCCCTGACCATAACTATCTCCAGCAACAATAAAGGAAGCTTGTTTTTTTTCTTTCAACGTCTTAGCCCTTTGAGCAAAATAAGGATCCAGCCCTTCAAAAACAAAGCCGGAATATTTTTCAATATTAGAACGAAACTTCAACCTTGGCCCTGCAGGCATAATATGATCTGTAGTTATTTTATCTCCCACCTTAATCGCAACCTGCCCCTTAAGATCTTTGCCCAAAAGAGAATTTTGCGGCGGCTGCCCAATATTAGGACCTCGGAATACTTCGGTTTTTGCACTCAGTTCGTCTGGGGAAATAACCATACTGTCATCAATATTAAATTTTTCCGGTAACTTAACTTCAGGATATTCCTCAGCCTGTTTGATTAAAGGGTCAACAAAAACTCCTTCAATAGCGCACAAGGCCGCGGTTTCCACAGACACAAGATAAATCCCCGCAGTTGCCGTTCCACTTCGTCCTTCAAAATTCCGATTATTAGTACGCACAGATACCGCATTTGTTTTTGGTGCCTGCCCACAACCAATGCAAAATCCACAGGTACTTTCCATTATTCTTGCGCCACTTTCGATCATGCTAGCTAAAATCCCATTTTTTGCAATCATAGTAAAAACCTGTTTGGACCCAGGGGCTATGGCAAAAGATATTTCTGGAGATACTTTTTTACCATCTAGTATTTTTCCTGCAATCATCAGATCTCTTAGGGAAGAATTCGTACAACTGCCAATTTCAACCTGATCTATTTTTCTCCCTGCTATTTCACTCACGGCAACTACATTCCCCGGAGAATGAGGCAAGGCTACCATCGGCACAATTTCTGATAAATCTATTTGAATTTCATCATTATATTGAGCATCAGGTTCTGCCTTTAACTCCTGATAATCAGCTAGGCGGTCTTGGGCCAAAAGAAATTCTTTAGTAATCTCATCTGAGGGAAAAATGCTGGTAGTTACGCCTGTTTCTGCGCCCATATTTGCTATTGTCGAACGTTCCGGCACGCTTAAAGTTCTGAGCCCATCACCACAATATTCAAGTACCTTATTCACATTTCCTTTTGTTGAAATAATTTTCAGTACATGCAGTATAATATCTTTTGCAGATACCCACTTTCGCAGTTTTCCCCTTAATTCTACTTTAATAACCTCAGGCGCAGTAAGATAGAATGCTCCTCCCCCCATAGCCACAGCTACATCAAGCCCTCCCGCTCCGATAGCAATCATACCGAGCCCGCCTCCTGTCGGTGTATGCGAATCACTGCCAAGAAGTGTCTTACCTGGTTTGCCAAAGCGCTCCAGGTGCACCTGATGACATATACCGTTTCCCGGACGAGAAAATTTTATTCCATATTTTGCCGCAACCGTTTGCAAATATTTATGGTCATCTGCGTTTTCATAGCCTTGCTGTAATGTATTGTGATCTACGTAGCTAAGAGATAGCTCAGTTTTGACCTTTTTAATCCCCATTGATTCAAATTGCAAATAGGCCATGGTTCCCGTTGCATCCTGAGTTAATGTCTGGTCGATTTTTATGCCTATTTCCTCGCCTTGGCGCAATTCACCGTCTATGAGATGTTTTCTTAAGATTTTATACGTTAAATTATCTGCCATGATTTTCTCCTAAAAATTGCTTTTTTCTGAAAAATTTTCCTAAACTATTGATTCCAATTATAAACTATAGCCTCAGGGCGTCCTTGGTTACTGATAACAAACAATGCCTTAATATCATTTCTGTGCCGCAAGATCAATGCCTTTGCCCTTGGCATTCCCATAATAAAAAATGCTGTTGCGAAAACATCTGCATCAACACATGTTGGAGCAATAACCGACACACTCAACAGGCCTTCATCTGCAAGTGATCCACTTTTTGGATCAATAATATGTTTTTTTACATAATTACCTGAGGTCGTAACCGCCTGGTTTTTAATAGAAACCTTTTTTACTATTTTCTCCGGGGATATCGGGTTACGCACGCCGACCTTCCAAGTCACTCCATGTTCATTTACGCCATGAGCATAAATATCTCCGCCAATATCAATAAGGTAATTTTCAATCTGAAATTGCTCAAAGTGTTCAGCTATTTTATCAACAGCAAATCCCGTGGCAATGCCGCCAAGATCTATTTTTGTTTTTTTATTTTTAAAATAAACAGTTTTCCGCTTCGTATTTAAAATAATACTACCATATCCGCCTTCTTTTTGTAAAGACGTCGCAGTGACATCAAACACTCCCCCTGTAAACTTTGAATAGAACAGAGACTTTTCCAATATATCAAGCATAAGATCACTAATTTTTACCGGAGCTTGTCCTGCATTTTTATTAATCGCCTTTAATTCACTATCTTGAGAATAAAAACTCAGGGTTTGATCATATTTTTTTAGCAGGGAAAACGCCTCATCAATCATCTTATAAGCTCTGTCTATTTTATTTCTAGTAGGATGATCAACAACTATTGTTATCCTTGCAGTTGTTCCCATGGCAAGAATCGTTTCAGTAATAACTTTTTTACTGGTTATATTTCGCAGTATAATTACCAGCGTAATAATCAAAAACGTTATAGTTGCCAGCTTAAGAATTGATTTCATAAAAGATTTGAAGCTGCTTCCTTAACTGACTGTGCGCTATTAATAAGCGTTTCTTTATCCTTTGGATTTAAATCCAGTTCAATTATTTCCTCAACCCCCTGCGCCCCTATTCGCACTGGTACTCCTATGCAAGCGTCCTCTATCGAGTATTCGCCATGACAATACACGCAAGCAGGAACAACGGTTTTTTCGTCTTTAATAATTGCTCTTACCATACTGCATGCAGCAGCAGACGGCGCATAATATGCACTCCCTTGACCGAGGCTTGCAACAATCTGCGCCCCACGTTGAGCCGTTGCATGCGCAAGTTCCATACAAGTTTCCGCAGAGACGATATTACTCAACAATTTACCAGCTACCTTAGAAAAACCGGTAAGAGGGATCATGCCTTTAGAATGCGCTCCGATAACCATTGCTTCCACACTTGTAACCGGAACATCTAAATGCTCTGCGATGAGATTAGCAAATCTTGACGAGTCAAGTACTCCACCCATACCAATTACTTTTTTAGGAGAAAATTTGCTCAATTTAAGAGCAAGATTAGTTAGAATATCCAGAGGATTAGTAACAATGAGAATAATTGAATCCGGAGCCTTTTCTGTAATCAAGGGTATTACTGTTTGCATTATAGCTGCGTTTTTCTTAAGCAAGTCTACTCTGGTCATTCCCGGTTTACGAGCAAGTCCTGCTGTAACAACAACCACTGCTGAATCACTTATATCCTTATAGTCACTTGTGCCTAGAATCCTGCGGTTATGACCCGCAACATACCGTGCATCAGATAGATCAAGCCCCTTGCCTTTTGCAATGCCCTCTGCTATATCAAGTAAAACCACATCCGCAAGATCTGCTTCTGCAATACGCTGCGCTAATGTTCCGCCTACATTCCCTGCTCCGATAACACTAACTTTCATTGATTTCTCCTTAAAAATTAAGAACTATTTTATTGTCTGCGGGTTATGTTTTATGATAATGAGGGGCTGAGCTTTTAAAGATTTGAGTTTATTGGTGTTCTTGGGTATCGCTACTAGGCATACAGTTAGATCACTGGAGTTTTAATATTTAATTGAGATTCTTGACCCATTCACTTATTCTGTCTAATCCCTTTTCTATTTGTTCAGTGCTAGTAGCAAAGCTAAGCCTTATATACTCACTTTGGCCAAATCCAATGCCTGGGATTACAGCAACCTGTGCTTCATCAAGAAGCCGCTGCGCAAATTCCAGCGAATCAAGCCCTGTTTTTGAAATATTACAGAACACATAAAACGCTCCCTCAGGTTTAACAACGCTTAAACCTTCTATTGCATTAATGCGATCGACAATGTAATCGCGGCGCTTTACAAATTCTTTCTTCATTATATTAATACAATCATCTCCGCCGCTCAAAGCAGCTACTGCTGCCGCCTGAGCGATAGAATTCGGACATGACGTGGAATGATCTTGTAAATTAGATATCTTAGAGACCGCTTCCTTTGGCCCGGCCAAATAGCCTATTCTCCAACCTGTCATTGAATAAGCCTTAGAAAGCCCATTAACAGTGAATGTCAACGGATACATTTTTTCATCAAGCGATGCAATAGACACATGCTCAGCTTTATCGTATATCAGTTTTTCATATATCTCATCACTTATTACATAAATTCCGTAATCAGTAGCGATTTTCGCTATTTGCTTTAATTCCTCTTTAGTATATACACACCCTGTCGGATTTGATGGCGAATTTATTATCACAGCCTTTGTTTTTTTCTTTATCGCTTTTTCAAGCTGCTCCGGAGTTATTTTGAATTTATTTTTTTCTTCACCTTGAATAAAAACAGGTTTGCCTTGAGCGACCTTAACCATTTGAGGATATGAAACCCAGTAAGGCATAGGGATGATAATCTCATCATCTTTATCGCAAATAATTTGCAAAATACTATACAAAGAATGCTTTGCCCCATTAGAAACTACTATTTGAGAAGAATCGTAGTGCAGGTTATTATCTTTTCTAAACTTTTCCACAATAGCCGCCTTTAACTGCGGCGTTCCCGTAGATGGTGTATACTTAGTAAAGCCTTCACTTATCGCTTTTACAGCAGCTTCCTTTATATGCTCCGGCGTATCAAAATCCGGCTCTCCTGCGCCAAAACTAACAACATCAACCCCGTCCTTTTTCAATTGCTTTGCTTTACTGGTAATCGCTAACGTTGGAGATGAAGTCAAACTTTGCACTCGATGCGCCAGTTTCATTTCTTTTCCACCTTATCCTTATCCTTCTTTAGAAATTTTCTTAACCCCCCCAAGAATCCCTTTTTGTCATCATCTTTAATGTCTTTTGAGGTTTTGGTCTCTTTAGATTCCTTAGCTGCTTTAGTAGCCTTAGCTCCTTGAGTATCCTTGGTTTTTTCTTTTTTAGCTTCTTTACTTTCCTTTACTTCTTTTTTCACGTCTTTGACAGCCGCAGTCTTTTTCACTTTTTTAGGCTTTTTAGCCTTCGGGTCTTCTTTTTTCATTTCTGTCATCTCGAGAATAACTAAAGATGCGTTATCACCGCGTCTATTGCCCAAATGGACAATACGGGTATATCCGCCAGCACGTCCGCTAAAACGAGGAGCAACTTCAGAGAACAACAACTTAACCAAACTTCGATCAGCTAAAACCGCAAAGGCCTGCCGACGTGAAGCAAGAGTATCCTTCTTGCCAAATGTGATAAGCTTTGCAAGTAATCGACGAGATTCCTTAGCTAAGGTTTCAGTTGTTTTTATTCTTTCCTCTACAAGTAAACTTTTAACTTGATTCCTTAGTACTGCTTTTCTATGTGCGCTTTGCCTACTTAAGCGTTTACTGCTTTTTCTGTGCCGCATATTATTATCCTTATTTTTTTAAAAGATCATCAACCTTCATTCCAAACGATAACCCCATAGACAGCAAAATGCAATTTATTTCCGCAAGTGACTTCTTGCCAAAATTACGGTATTTAAGCATTTCCAGCTCTGTACGACGCACAACCTCACCGACACTTTTAAGGCGTGCCTCTTTAAGACAGTTTGCGCTTCTTACAGACAGATCTAGTTCGCTAACGTTCATTTTTAGCTTTCCCAAAAGCTCTTGGTCTACTTCTGGTTTTTCCTCTTCAACATCTTCTTCTTCAATGACTCCAAATTTCATAAAGATATCCAAATGTCTCTGAGAAATATTTGCCGAATGCAGCAAGGCATCTTTAGGTGTTATGCTTCCATTAGTCCATATCTCAAGAATGAGACGATCATAATCAGTAATCTGTCCCACCCGAGCATTTTCAACATCGAAATTCACTTTAGTTACAGGAGTAAAGATCGAATCCATATTGATCGCTCCTATTGTTTTATTCTCGGCATTCCCCAAGCGCTCTGCTGTAACATACCCTCGCCCCTTGCTTACAGTAAGCTCCATGTTTAATTTGCCATTCTTATCCAAAGTTGCAATATGTACATCAGGATTAATAACTTCTACAGTTTCATCAACAATTAAATCAGCCGCTGTAACTTCACTGTTTTTACCTGACTTAAGATAAATAGTTTTCTGCGTAGTACCATGAACTTTTAAAACAACCTTCTTTAAGTTAAGGATTATCTGCGCCACATCTTCCACAACTCCTTCAACCGTAGAAAACTCATGCAAAGCGTTTTCTATTTTTACCGATATAATCGCTACCCCTTCAATGGAAGAAAGCAATACTCTTCTTAAAGTGTTTCCCATCGTTATTCCAAATCCGCGCTCAAAAGGCTCTGCAGTAAATTTACCATAAGTATCGCTCAGCGTATTTTCATCGCATATAATAGTCTTTGGCATCTGAAAATCTTTCCACTTAGCTCCCATAAAATACCTCCTCAAAAATTCAATTATTTAGAATATAACTCTACGATTAACTGTTCCTGCACTGCAAACGGAACTTCTTCACGTGTTGGAAGCTTCGCTATTTCAGCTTTAAGATCTTTACTATCCACATTTAACCAAGAAGGAACGATTCTTTCTTTAGTAATTTTCAGGTTTTCTTTTAGCTGTTTTGTAAGCTTTTCCTTGGTCTGGATCTTTATTTTTTCACCTGTTGTAACCAGATAAGATGGAATGTCTACCTTTTTGCCGTTTATAGTAACATGTCCGTAACGAACAATTTGGCGCGCCTGGGGAAGAGATACAGCAAACCCAGTACGTAAGATAACATTATCAAGTCTTCTTTCTAGAAGCTGCAGCAATAATTCACCAGTTACTCCTTCTAATCTGTCTGCTTCATGAAAGTAACGCCTAAACTGCCTCTCTAGTACTCCATATATTCTTTTTACTTTCTGCTTTTCTCTGAGCTGCAATCCGTAATCTGATATCTTCCTCCTGCGGCCTTTGCCATGCTGACCGGAAGGATAGCTGCGTTTTACAAAAGCACATTTATCCGTGCTGCAACGCAGTCCCTTTAAAAATAATTTTGTTCCCTCTCGACGACAAATTCGACAGGACGCTCCAGTATATCTTGCCATTATACCTCCAAATTTTCTTTCTTTTAATTTTTTTGTCTGCTACTTATAGCTTTTTTCTTTTCGGTAAAATCAGTACTATACTCTTCTTCTTTTAGGAGGACGACATCCGTTATGCGGTACTGGGGTGACGTCTTTAATCAAAGTGATCTGTATCCCTGCAGCCTGCAAAGCCCTTATTGCCGACTCTCTTCCTGAGCCGGGGCCTTTAACAAACACAACAATTTCTTTCATGCCTGACTCACGGGCTCTTTTTGCCGCGTTTGTAGCAGCAACCTGAGCCGCAAATGGAGTAGATTTACGCGAACCTTTAAAACCGCTTGTACCTGCGCTTGCCCAGGATATCACATTTCCATTATTATCCGTAATAGTAATAATAGTATTATTAAATGTTGCCTGGATATGAGCGATGCCCTCGCTTACATGCCTGGTTATCTTTTTGCGTGCTTTAGGTTTTTTCTGTTTCGCCACTTTTGTCTCCTTTAATATATATCTTTTTTATTTTTTTTTCCCCGTAGAGCGCCTAATCGGCCCCTTACGCGTTCTTGAGTTGGTTTTAGTACGCTGCCCACGAACCGGTAATCCTCGTTTATGCCGCATTCCGCGATAAGTACCGATTTCCATAAGTCTCTTAATGTTTTGAGAAACTTCACGACGCAGGTCACCTTCAACCCGGTAATCCTTTTGGATTACAGCTGTGATTCTTGAGACCTCATCCTCTGTTAAATTTTTTGCTCTAGTATCAGGATCAATACCCGCAACGCTTAATATTCTATTAGAAATAACTCTCCCTATACCATGAATATAGGTTAAAGATATCTCTATTCTTTTTTCTTTCGGTAAATCAACTCCAAGAATTCTCGGCACAGTATCCTCCTATCCCTGCTTCTGTTTATGTTTGGGATTTTTACAGATTACTCTTACTACATTTTTCCTCTTAATGATTCTACAATTTTCGCACATAATGCGCACACTTGAACGAACTTTCATTTTATTTACCTCTATAAATAATTCTGCCTCTCGTCAAATCATATGGCGAGAGTTCTACGGTTACTAAGTCACCCGGCAATATACGGATAAAATGCATTCGCATTTTTCCGGAAACATGCGCAAGTACCATATGTCCATTTTCAAGCTTAACTTTGAACATCGCATTCGGCAATGTTTCAAGAATCTTGCCTTCGACCTGTATAGCTGCTTCCTTTGCCATGATCTCCTTTTTTTTATTAAACCCTGGTAAAAATTTCTGCCTTAGAATATGTCACGCAAACAGTATGTTCAAAATGCGCTGACAATTTCCTGTCTCTTGTTATCGCTGTCCAATCATCATCAAGGACAACAACTTTTGAAGTCCCAGCATTAACCATCGGCTCTATCGCCAAAACCATTCCAGCCTCAAGAATAAGACCTTGCCCCGGCTCACCGAAATTTGGAATCTGCGGCTCTTCATGTAAGCTTGCTCCAATTCCGTGCCCCACAAAATCCCGGACTACTGAAAAACCTTCCTTTTCTACATACGACTGTACGGCATGAGAAACATCACCCAGGCGATTTCCTTTTTTTGCCATATTAATCGCTTTATAAAGAGCTTCCCTGGTCACATCTAGCAGTTTTTTTGCTTCTTGACTGATCTTTCCCACCGGATAAGTTATCGCAGCATCTCCAAAAAAACCGCCAAGCTCTACTCCAACATCGACACTTATAATGTCACCGTCTCTTAAAACTCTTCCACTGGGTATTCCATGCACTACTTCCTCGTTAAGAGAGGCACAGATACTTGCGGGATAACCCCGATACCCTTTAAAAGCCGGAATTCCTCCGCTTTTTCGGATGAACTGTTCAGCTTGAACATCAAGTTCATGCGTTGTAATTCCAGGTTTTATTTTCGTCTTTAAAAATTTTAATGTTTTGGCTACTATTATGCTGGTTTTTTTTATCTTTGCTAGTTCACTTTTTGTTTTTTTTAAACTCATTTTAAGCCGGATTTTTCAAATGTATCTCGCAAAACTCGATACAACTCATTTACATCTAAATCTCCAGAAACTTCCTTAAGTATTTCCTTCTGTTGGTAATAGTCTATTAGCTCACTGGTCTGTTTGTTATAAACTTCAATTCTATTTTTTATGGTTTCTTCTTTATCATCTTCACGCTGATAAAGTTCGCCACCACAGCTGTCACAGATACCTTCTGTTTTAGGAGGAATATTAGTAACGTGAAAAATCTTACCACACTTTCGGCAAATTCTTCTGCCGGTAAGACGCTTTAATATTGTTTCCTCACTCGTTTGAAAATAAATTACTAAATCAAGAGGCATGTTCAGATTGTTTAACACTGCCTCAAGTAACTCTGCCTGGTTCTTTGTCCTCGGAAAGCCATCAAGCATGAACCCTAAGCTAGCATCTGTTTTTTTCAGCTTTGCTGTAATCATTCTGGCAACGATCTCATCGGAAACAAGCTCTCCCTTGTCCATAAAAGACTTTGCCTCCTTGCCTTCAGGAGTATTATTTTTTACTGCCTCACGAAGCAAGTCGCCTGTAGAGAGATGCATCAGGCTATAATCTTTAGAAAGTACTCCAGCTTGAGTTCCTTTACCTGCTCCAGGGGGTCCCAACAGAACTAATCGCATTTTTTATTATCCTTTTTATCTGCGTCCGCGCAAATGTCCCTTTTTCATAAAACCTTCATAGTGACGCATAAGCAAATGCGATTCTATCTGACGCATTGTATCGAGCATAACACCAACAATAATCAACAATCCCGTACCGCCAAAAAAGCTGGCCACAATATAAGGAACCTTCAGCCAGGCCATAATTAAATCCGGAAAAACAGCAATAGCCGCTAAGGCCATAGCTCCCGGCAAAGTAATATGAGTTAAAACATAATCCAAATATTCAGCAGTTGGTTTTCCCGCTCTAATACCTGGAATAAACCCGCCGTATTTTTTCATATTCTGCGCAACATCCTGCGTATTAAAAGTTACTGCCGTATAAAAATAAGCAAAAAAGATTATTAGCAATGTGTAAACAATAGTATATAAAAGCTGTCCACGCATAAGACTCTGGGCAAAGTTTTGCAATTGAGGCACAAACTGCCCTATTGTTGCAGGAAATAATATAATTGACTGTGCAAAAATTATCGGTATAACACCAGCCTGGTTTACACGCAAAGGTATATAAGTACTATGTCCGCCGTAAACTTTTCTGCCGACAATCCTTTTCGCATATTCAACTGGTATCCTGCGCTGACCTTCGGTCATCATGACAACAAAAACAACTACCAATACAAGCAGCACAAGCATTATAACCGGAGTATACGGCTCAATCTGCCGTTTTTCCGGACTGAAAGGTGAAATCAGCTGTACCATAAAACGCAATGCCGAAGGCAACCGCGATGTAATTCCTACTGTTATTATAATCGACATACCATTTCCTATGCCGCGCTCAGTTATTTGCTCCCCCAACCACATAATAAACGCGGTACCGGATGTAAGCGTAATCATTGTCAGCAGCCTAAACCCCAGCCCTCCATGCTCAACTATAGACAATCCCATAAAATGTGCAGGATCTTCTAAGTATACACTTATAATAAAAGACTGAAATAATGCCAAACATACTGTTCCGTAGCGTGTATATTGCGTTATTTGTTTTCTACCGTGATCTCCGCCTTCTTTAGCTAATTTTTCAAAATGCGGGATAACTACAGTCAAAAGCTGCATAATAATAGAACTTGATATATAAGGCATGATACCTAAGGCAAACACTGTCATTTGCGACAATGCTCGACCTGTAAATAAATCCATCATATCAAAGAGCGTTCCACCCTGCTTACTGGATACATTGGCAAAAAATTGAGCCAACGCATCCCCATTTATTCCAGGAATCGGAATAAAACATCCCAAGCGATAAATAGCAATCAAACCCAATGTAAACAAAATTCTCTGTCTCAAGTCTGGGATTTTAAAAGCGTTTATTAGCGCCTTAATAGTTCTAATCATTGCGATCCTGTTTCGTTGCCGGACGCAAAATTTCCACCTTACCGCCAAGACCTTCTATTGCTTGAATTGCGGTCTTAGAAAATTTATGAGCCTTTACCGTTATAGACTTTTCCAGCTTCCCCTGGCCTAAAATTTTAACCGATACATGCAGTTTATTAATCAAACCCAATGCCTTTAATACTTTAGGGGTAACCGTTGTTTTGTCTTTACATTTATTCAGAGATGCCAGATTTACCAACTGATAAACTTTTTTAAATTTGCTGATAAAGCCGCGCTTTGGTATTCTTCTGATCAAAGGCATCTGTCCACCTTCAAACCCAGGACGCTTGCCCTTACCTGTTCTTGATAACTGTCCTTTATGCCCACGTCCGGAGGTTTTTCCGTGTCCTGAACCAGAACCGCGTCCGACAACTTTTTTACTTTTTCTAGCTCCTTTGGGAGATTTCAAATCATTCAGCTTTAACATCTTCGCTCTTTTCCTCTTTTACTTCGCTTTTTTTTGAATCCTGCTCTTTTTCTGTCTCTGACTGTAGTCCGTTTTCTATCTCCATTTTCAAATCTACATGCTCTTTCAAATCAATAAGACCCTGCATGGTAGCTTTTGCAATATTTATAACATTTGAAGAACGCAGCGATTTAGTCAGAATATCCTTAATCCCGGCAAGCTCACAAATAGCCCTTACAGAGCTTCCAGCAATAACCCCAGTTCCCTCAGATGCGGGTTTAAGCATTACTCTTGCTGCTGAGAATTTACCCAAAATTTCATGAGGAATTGTTGTACCCTTAAGCGGCACATCAATAAGGTTTTTACGTGCTGTTGTCACACCTTTGCGAATTGCTTCAGCAACTTCATTTGCCCGCCCTAAACCACAACCAACACGACTTTTCCCGTCACCAGCGATAACCAACGCGGTAAAAGCCATCTTTTTCCCGCCTTTATGCGCTTTTGAAACACGGTTTATTGCAATAACCTTCTCTACTATTTCAACAGTTTCGTTTACATTCAATCGTTCTTCCAATTTCTCACTCCTTCAATGATCCCGCCCTAGCGGGAGAATTGCCGCATTCTAGTCTGTTATTTATGCGGGATTTCTTCATTATTTTATTCTCTATTATGTTATCCCGACCTTACTCAGGAAGGCGGGGTAAATTCAATCATTCAGCTTATGCAGTCTAAAAGCTAATAAGTCGTGTCTTCATTTAAAACTTTAATCCGCCTTTGCGCGCTGCTTCAGCAACAGCTTTAACTCGGCCATGATAAAGATATCCGCCGCGATCAAAAACCACGATTTCTATCCCCTTGTCTTTCGCCCCTTTAGCAATTGACTCACCAAGCAATGCCGCAGCGTTCATATTGTTCCCTTTAACTTTGTCCTGCAACTCTTTTTGCTGCGTAGAACAAGTCAGCATAGTCGTATTAGTTTCATCATCAATAAGCTGCGCATAAAGATTTTTCAAACTTCTGTAAACACTCAAACGCGGCCTATCTTTTGTTCCTGCTATCTTTTTGCGAATTCTTCTATGTCTTTTAACTCTTGTTGCTTTCATTTTTTTAACCTTTTATTTTCAGACTTTTAATTTTGTTTTATTTTGCCATTGCTTTTCCGGCTTTTTTTCTAACAGCCTCGCCTACATAACGAATACCTTTGCCTTTATACGGCTCCGGCGGTAGAAATGCCCTGATATTTGCAGCAGCCTGACCTACTTTTTGTCTATCAATACCCTTAACCACAATCTGTGTGGGTTTCGGCATTTCCAAAGTTATCCCCTCAGGCACAATATATTCAACAGGATGAGAAAATCCTAACTGCAACACTAATTTATTTCCTGAGAGCTGCCCCCGATAACCAACTCCGATCATTTCTAATCCCTTGGCAAATCCATCACTAACACCCGTGATCATATTTGCGATCATAGCTCTAGTCAATCCATGTAAGGCACGTTCATGCTTAGTATTGCCTACTCTGGAAACTTTTACTTGGTTATCCTCAACATTGACTTTAATCCGCGCATATAATGGAAATTGCAGTTTTCCCTTAGGCCCTTCAATTTCCACAATGTCTTTAACCAAGCTCACCTTTACATTTTGAGGAACCGCTACTGGTTTTATTCCTATTCTTGACATTTTTCACACCTGCTCACTAATTTTATAAATTGCTAAGTTAATAACTAAAATCCAATTAATATACAATTACCATATATAACAAAGTATCTCGCCGCCGATTTTCATATTGCGAGCTTCACCATCATCCAATATCCCCTTCGAAGTAGAAAGCACCGCAAACCCAGTACCTCCGAACACATGAGGAATATTCTCATTGTCTACATAAACTCGACGTCCTGGTTTTGAAATCCGCTTTATCCCAGTAATCACGCCTTTCTTATTCTTTGCGTATCTTAGATATGTACGTATAACGCCCTGTTTCCCATCTTCAATTCGTCGATAATCTACCAAATATCCATGCTTCTTTATTTTCTTTAAGATTTCAACCTTTATCTTTGATGCCGGGAAGTCTGCTTTTTCTTTTTTTGCACGCTGAGCGTTACGAATCACCGTCAACATATCAGCAATAGGGTCAGTAATACTCATATATTTCTCCTGCTAAAATTTCTTATTGTTTTAATTTAGTTTCTAATATTAGATTAACTACCAGCTAGCTTTATTTACACCCGGGATTAAGCCTTGTGAGGCCATTTCCCTGAAGCAAATTCTGCAAAGCTCAAAACGTCTCATAAAACCACGCGAGCGCCCGCACACTTTACAACGCACATATTTGCGCGTTCTGAATTTCGGCGGTCTACTAGCCCTAACGATCTGACTCATTTTTGCCATAATGCATTAACTCCGAAAAGGCATGCCTAAAAGACGAAGCATCTCTTTTGACTGTTCTTTGTTTTTTG
>JAGLQQ010000260.1 GCA_023136735.1 Candidatus Omnitrophota bacterium
CCCGCATATGTGTCAATTTTAACCGCCCGCTTCGCTCGATAAACTCTGATTAACACCGATACGTTATGCTATTATCTAACGGGGTAAAATCAGGTTAACAAACTTTTCCAACTGAGATTTAATATATTTTCATTGAGTGAAAAACTATCATCAGTACCGGTTATCAGCGCCCCGAATCCAAATTCATTTTTAAACTGTTTTTTTAATTTTAATAAACATGAAGCATGCTTTAAAGTGATCGTTTTCGCGCTTTTTATTTCAAAAAGATATATCTTTCCATTTTCTTCCAGAACCAAATCCACCTCAAGCCCATCTTTTGAACGAAAATAATACATTGAAGGTTTTTTACCAAAATTTAAATATCTTTTTAAAAAATCCGAAACAATCATCGTTTCAAATAAATGTCCATATCCCGGTCCATTCATTATAGTTTTTGAGTCACTATAACCTAACAAATACGAACATAAAGCGATATCGTTAAAATAAATCTTTGGACTTTTTATAACGCGTTTACCTATATTTTTATAATATGGATACAGCAAGTAAATCTGATACCCTGTTGTTAAAATAGAAAGCCACCTCTTCGCGGTAGGAACACTTATTCCAATATCACGAGCAAGTTCAGAAATATTAAGAATTTGCCCTGTTCTTATCGCGCAAGCAATTAAAAATCTTTCAAACTGACTCAAATCTCCGATATTAGAAAGATTTCTAACGTCTCTTTCCAAATATGTAGTTATATAAGAGCCGCACCATAATTGCCGGTCAACCCGCTTATTACTTGCAACCTCCGGATAAAATCCTCTTAACATAATTTCTTCTAAGCTATGATTTGATTTACTATCTTTAAATCGCTTGTTTTCTCCCCCCTTAGCAAGCCATTCTGAAATACTTTTAGCGCTATCACCACTATCAGCGCGTTCAGCCAAAGAAAACGGCAGCAAAGAAAGAACAGCTGCCCTACCAGCCAAAGACTCCGTAACATTAGGCATCAGCACAAAATTCTGAGAACCTGTAATTAACCATTGTCCAGGCTTCCGGTTTTGATCTATTTTGCTTTTGATATAGGAAAGCAATTCCGGAACATACTGAATCTCATCAATAACTACAGGAGGAGGATATTGCTTTAAAAAAGCTCTGGGGTCACTTTTGGCGCGTACTCGTATATCAGGATCTTCTAAGCTTACAAAGGCATGCGTATTTGAGAAAAGTTTTTTAAAAACAGTAGTCTTTCCTGATTGCCGAGGCCCTGTCAAGACAACCGCTGGAAAAGTTTTAATAGCTTTTAAAATTGTTTTTTCTATTGAACGTGGTTTAATCTTCATTGTTACCCTGTGTATTTAACATCTAATATTAAATTATCCGTATTACAAATATATCTCATTTTAGATGATTTGTCAATTTTAAAAAAAACAAGAACCAGAGTTACCTCCAGTTCTTTATTTTTTCCAATCGCTATTTTTTCTTTACTATCGACCATTGACATTGATTATCAGCCATGAGCCATTTAGCTGCAAGCTAAATCTGCTTTATGCTTTTTTTGCTTTTGCTACAAGCTATGAGCCATCAGCCATTAGCTAAGCGCAAAGCGCTTCCTGCTT
>JAGLQQ010000261.1 GCA_023136735.1 Candidatus Omnitrophota bacterium
TATACTATAGATATTAAGGTTATTGAAAATTAAAGAAAGGATTTAAGATACCTAGAGAGATTATGACCTGAATTAAAACCAACGGCAAATCCCGGGAATCTATTTTCCCCTGGAATATGGATAGATCAATTTATCAAGTTCACAAAATATCAATTAGTAAATTCAAATAATCAAGCGCATGGCGTGTGATTAGAAATTTTTCTCGCACATATTCTTTGGCCGCTTTTCCAATTTTGTCCGCAAATTTTTTATCTTTTAGCACTCTAAGCACTGCCTCAGCACATTCATCAAAATCATGCGGATTTACCAGAATGCCTGTTTTATTGTTTTGAATCTGGTTAGGGATTCCCCCAATATTTGAGGCAACTACCGGTTTCCCTTTCCATAAAGCTTCTGTAATAGTCAGCCCAAATCCTTCTCGAGTAGACTTCTGCAAAACAACTGCCGCCAATCTTTGTAAAGAATTAACCATATAGTTGTCTTCGGCAGTAATAAGCATCATCTCTCCAGATTCAAGCAAATCACTATTATTACTTACTAAATGATGGTATATTTCCACGCCTTCAGGATCATCTGTTGCTGCACTTCCACAGAGAATAAGTCTGCAGTCATATTCTTTCTTTACCCTGCGAAAAACCTCTATAACTCCTTCCGGGTCTTTCCACTTATCAAAACGGGATATCTGCAAAACTATCGGCTTATCAGTCGGGATTTTATAAAGTTCAACATAGCTTTTGATCATCTCATCCGTAATATCCATATTCTTTGTCGATAATGGATCAATTGACGGCATGATAATACGCTGCTCAACCGGCAAATCTTTGCGTTTATACTGTTCATCAGAGACAATAACTACATCATATCGCAAAATAAATGTCTTAATATAATCCCATAGCTCCTTATTCGGATTGGACAGATCAATATGGCAGCGCCATATCCACGGCTGTTTTTTATCCATGAATTTAATCAACGGCAAAGGCTGCGGATCATGAATGATAACAGCATTATGGCTGATATGCGTAAACACAGCAAATTTTTCATTAGTCTCAAGATAATAGTCCTTATGAATAAGCTCCATATTGACATTTTCACCCTGCAAAGCATTATGCATTCTTTTTGTTGTTGTAAAAAACCCCTGAGTCCCGGGCAGTATTCTCCACCCGAAATCAAGGCCAGCATCATTCATAAGACAAACAAGATTGTGCAATATCTCCGCAACTCCTCCGCCTTGATAAGTCGAGCTTATATTCACAACATGCTTGTTGTTCAGTTTTGTTGCCTTATTATAAATCTTAGCCAAAATATCATCACTGACAATTCCCCTGTATTCGTCTAAACTCTTCATATTTAAACCTTCCTTTACGGTTAGGGTTTTTACAGGTAACGCTTGTCAAACGAAGTCATTATAGGTAAAAAGAAAACAGCCGTCAACCATTCTTTTTTAAAAAAATTTAAATGAAAATCGTTCAAGATTTAATTACTTTTTGTAATATTTTAGTGCCTCAGGAAGAAGACTTCTAATGTCCTCAATCCTAGCTTCAGGGGCAGGATGCGTGGATAAAAATTCCGGCATCTGAGATCCATTACGGGCAGCATCCATTCTCCTCCAGAAGGAGATCGCCTCACGAGGATTATAACCTGCTTGCGACATGAGAATGAGACCAATACGATCTGCTTCAGTTTCATGCAGTCTACTATAAGGAAGCACAACACCCAAATTCATACTTACTCCATAAGCCAACATGAGAAATTGCTGTGTAGTTTGTTTCTTTTCTTCCAACGCCTGGGTGATCATGGTATGGCCAAACTGAGCTAGCATCATCTGACTCATTCTCTCTCCACCGTGATTGGCTATAACATGCGCTATTTCATGTGCAATAACAACAGCAAGTCCATCTTCATTTTGAGTGTGTTTTAGTATGCCGCTGTATACAACAACCTTTCCCCCAGGCATAGCAAAGGCATTAGAAGTTTTATCTTCGATAAGATTAAACTCCCAGGCAAAGCTTCCGATCATACCCGACATCCCGTTTTCAGTTAAAAATTGTTCTGTTGAGCGGGAGATCCTATCACCGATACGCTTGACCATCTGCACTTTCTTTGAATCTTTAGACAACTTTGATTCCTCAAGCACTTTTCGGTAATTAGCTTTACTTAATATATTAAGCTCAACACTAGAAATTAAGACCAGTTGCTTTCTGCCGGTTATGGGCACCATGGCACAGCCTGATAAAAACAAAGAGGCTATTAGGGATATAACTATAGCTTTTAAAGTGACCTTCATCATAACTCATTCTAAACCAGATCAAAGTATAGAGCAAATAAAAGGTTCTTTCTTATTTAGTGTGGACTTCGAATAAAGATTATGGGGGAATTTTTAAGCGCGTTGGATG
>JAGLQQ010000262.1 GCA_023136735.1 Candidatus Omnitrophota bacterium
TATCGACTATATATTAAACACGATTTAAAGGAAAAAATGCTGAAAATTTTTGAGGCTAGTCCTCTTTCGATTTTTGTTATTTATATTAGCCTCATTAATCCTGTAATTCTGGAAGATTGGAAAGCTCCATTCGTCATTAGTGGACTTGCAGCGCTTATTGTCATTATTTCTTTGTTCTTAAGAAAAATAATGTTTAATCGTATCATTTTTGGCGTTAATCTTTATTTGACCAGTGGTGCCTTGGCATTCATCACTCACCAATGGTGGTTATGCAGGATTTACAGCCAGCTTCAGGCTTCAGGAATGATTCTATGGATGATAGCTGTGGGGATTCTAACTATTTTTTTTAGTCCAAAGGGATTCATCGGTGTCGTTTCATCTGATACAAATTCTATTAAAAAATATTCTAACTATTTGTTACTGGTTTGCGTAATCGCGTTTGCCGTTTCATTCGGACTGCGCGCCAACAGATTATTGGCGGGAATTCTCACGTTCACCTGTTTGTTTTCATTACAAAAATCATTTATGAAAACATTAGGGGATGCGGATAAAATTCTAGAGGAAGAACATAATGAAGCTCACCCGGGTTAAAGCCCGGGTTTTTAAAGCATGCGGGATAAAGATTTGGAATAAATTGATTTTTTTATCAAAGAAACAAGAAGGATATGATGAATCAAAAGCTGGAGAATAAGATAGATCTAACCAGGGAAAAGTGTCCATTATGCAAGTCTGAGAATATTCAAAGATTTCATTGTGATAAAACGCGTGAATATTTAAGCTGTGATGTGTGTTCTTTGGTCTTTGTGCCTGCTGTTTATTTTATATCAAAACCTAAAGAAAAACAGAGATATGATACCCATCAGAACAGCCAGGATGATCAAGGCTATCGAAAATTTCTTAACCGCACATTCCTTGCAATGCAAAAGATTATAAAACCTGAAAGCAGCGGTTTGGATTTCGGTTCAGGCCCCGGGCCTACACTTTCTGTTATGTTTGAGGAAGTAGGGCATAAGATGTCTATTTTTGACTATTTTTATGCGAAGGATAAATCCGCGTTTGATAAGAAGTATGATTTTATTACAGCCACAGAGGTTCTTGAGCATCTGCATCATCCGCAGCAGGAGTTGGATAGATTGTGGTCTTGCTTAAAACCCGGCGGAAAATTAGGCATAATGACAAAACTTGTTTTAAACAGGCAGGCTTTTTCAGCTTGGCATTATACAAATGACATGACGCATGTTTGTTTTTATTCAAAATCGACATTCCGCTGGCTGGCGGAGAGATGGCAGGCAGAGATTGATCTTATAGATAAAGATGTTATCTTCTTTTATAAGAATACAGCCCAATGTAAGAGGAATATAGGATGAAAAAGATTGTGCATATTCCCTCACAGTCACGCAGGATGCGGGCTCGAGAATGAGTAAAAACAGTTTTCATGTCCGAACAATTTACTCCCTTTTCTGTCAACCTATTTCAGGATACCACACTCAACCCCTACCCCCCACACCCTAAACCCTATTCTTGATGAAGGATTCAATTTCTTTTATTATATAATCAGGAGTAGAGGCTCCGGCGCCTATTCCGACCTTAATCTTGTCTTTAAACCAGCATTTTTTGATCTCGCTTTTTGAGTTTACCCAATACGTGTTTGGGTTGATCTTTTTGGAAAGCTCATATAAACGCTTGGTATTCGCGCTGCTCTTTGCTCCGATGATTATCATAATATCCTGAGTAGAGGGAAGCTGCTGAATTTCTTTTTGTTTGAGCCTTGTAGGCTGACAGATCGTATTGCGGAATATCAATTTCTTTATCTGTTTTTTTAATTCAGCAACTATGTCTTTAACTTTTTCTTGATTTTGAGTTGACTGTACGACAACGGCTGCTTTTTTAATATGTGATAATTGCAGTCGCTTGATCTCTTTTTTGTTTGAAAGAACAATAGGCTTGTTTTTGAGATTTCCTTTAATGCCGATGACTTCATCATGTTTCTTGTCGCCAATAATTATAATCGTATAGTTTTGTTCTTCATATCTCTTGGCAATTGAATGGATCTCTTTAACCATCGGGCAGGTGGCGTCAATTATTTTATAACCGAGCTTTTTCGCCTGATCATATACACTTTTCTGAGCTCCGTGCGCGCGGATTAATAAAACTCCATTACCTTGTGTTTTGAGCTTGGTAATTTTTTTTATACCGATTTTCTTTATATCACTGACAACCCTTGGATTGTGCACAATATCACCAAGCATATAAATATTTTTACGCGATTTGGCTGTTTGCTGTGCCAGGCGCAAAGCACGCAGTACTCCAAAACAAAAACCAGCGCTTTTAGTTATAGTTATTTTCTTCATGGTTTTAATCAGCCTTTAATAAAAGATAACATGAAATCTTTAAGAAGTTTTCTTTGAGAGGAGTTGATCTTCAGACTCAAAATGATTTTTTGGGATTTATTAAGAAGTTTAGATATTTGACGCTTTGCAGTATCATGTGCTCCAGTATTAATAATAATACACCTGATATATTCCAGATCTTTGAGAGTAAGGTTTTTATTACCCAGGCATTGCTTTATAAATTTTCGGTCTTTTAAAGAGGCAGATTTATAAGCTAAAAATATTGGCAGTGTTTTTTTTGACTCGAGCATGTCACTTAAAACCGATTTTCCGATTTTCTGACTCTGCCCGAATAAACCCAGCAAATCATCCTGAATCTGAAATGCCTCACCTAAAAGTTCTCCCAGAATTGATACTTTGGCGATCTCAGTTTTTGGCGCCCCGGCCATTATACAGCCGCAGACAAGAGGGGATTTAAAAGTATATTCAGCTGTCTTAAGCAGATAGTTAAGCCGGATGTCCTTAAGTCTAATCCTGTCTATCCGCGTAAAACCGTTTAGCACATCTATAAACTCACCTGTACCGGTGAGGACTGTCGATGTTAGGAATACCTTTAGAGCCTCAGGCTGAATCTTCTGAGAGGGATTTGAGTCTGAAAATGCTTCAATGGACATTGCGTAAATAATGTCGCCGATAACAATGCTTAAGTCCCGACATGTAGAAACGGATAATTTGAGTGAGTTTTTGAGAACCATATGCATAGTTGGTTTACCGCGGCGAGTGTTTGAATTGTCAATAATATCATCGTGAACCAGCAGGAAAGCATGCAAAAGCTCAAAAGCAAGGGAAGTTTTTATTATTGATTCTGGTATTGTATTTCCCAAAGCATAAGTCTGGTAAGAAAGGAGAAAAAATATCGGCCTAATCCGTTTACCATCACGCATTACGAATTCTTTAATGCTTTTGCTGATGAGAGGGTTGATTTTATCAAGCTTGCGCGAGTGAATCGCGTGATCGAGGAAAAGCTTTAACTGTTTGTTTATTTTGGCTTTAAGTATGGTTTTCATGAAATTTATACTAACATATTGTTATTATAATTGCAAAATTAAGTTAAATGTAATAGAATATGTTGAATTAGAATTGGACTTAACTTTAAAAGAAAGGAATATAAAATGTTGGATAAAATGAAAAGTATGTTCGAAGCTCAAAGTAAAATGAAAGCAATTCAAAAGGGGCTTGAAAATATCTCAGTTGATCATGAGGGAGCAGGCGGTAAAATCAAGATTAGGATGAGCGGTACTCAGAAGGTTCTCTCTGTATCAATTGATGAGTCCCTACTTTTAGCTGATAATAAGCAAGTGATTGAAAGAGATCTCATAAGTACTATAAATAATGCCTCAACAAAAGTTCAGAAAGTTGCAGCACAAGAGTTGAAATCTGCTATGGGAGATCTGAAAATACCAGGTCTTTGATACTTGTTAAAGGGTTTGATTGTAAGGCACAGCACTCTCTTTATTGCGGCCTGAATGTTTAGTCTCATAAAGCTGCTGGTCAAGAGCGCGGATTACTGTGTCGACATCCAACCCGTCATGTCCGTCAAAACTTACCAGCCCAAGACTAATAGTCAATTTAATCAAAGGCAATCATCTATGGGCTCATGCCCATAGAATTCTGCAGCAATAATTAAACTAATGCTATTATATTGGAGAGTTTAGATAATGGGGATAAAACAAGCACATATATTCTATTCAGGCATTGTGCAGGGGGTAGGATTCAGGTATCGAAGCCAGGCTATTGCAAAAAGTCTGAATATCCGGGGCTGGGTGAGAAACCTGGCTGATGGAAGGGTGGAAATAATCGCACAAGCTAATGAAAGTGAGCTTGATGAGTTTATCATAACACTGGAGTCATCGCTGGGGGATTATATAAAAAATAAGCAAGTTTGCTTTGAAGATGCGGATGAGATTTTAAAAGGGTTTGATATTAGTTTTTAAAAGTTACATCATAAAGTAATCTGTTTAATTATCAAAAGAGATAATTGAGGGTAATGATAAGCTGTTATTTTTTGTGTAATGTTGGAAAAAAAGCTTGTGGAGTTATAATCGATAAGTTATAATAAATACAGATTAGTATAAAGGATACGCAAAATAGGACTTGCGGAATAATTGGCCGTAAGGCCAGGTCAGGGATGATGAAACAATTTATTTGTTTGATTTGCTGTGGATTAGTTATTTTTCTGTTGACTGGGTTTGATTCTGGTATTGAAGCTGAGAAGATTAAAGATGCCCAAGTTAAACCCACTGGCCGTGTACTCAAATATGAAGAACCAGTTGTCCTGCAAGAATCAAACCAAGACCTCTATCATGAATATCACCTTCTTGTGATTACTTTGTTAGAGGAATCAAGTGACTCTCTTTCAGAAGATCCGGACTGGTCATACCACATGGCAAATAATGCCTATAATTACATTAAACTTATTATCAAATTAGTTAAAGAAGAGCATCAAGATATATTTATAAATAAAATTAAAGACATCAAGGCTTTAATAATCGATTTGAGTAAGCGTAATATACCAAATTCAAAAAAGCAAAAACTTAGTATTGCCCTGAATGCTCTGGCTGAGGATTTAGAGAAAAACTTTAACTTCGAAAAGATACAATTATGGATAAAGGATTAATAGTAGAGCCAATTGTCGTCGGAGAACTTGCTACAAATTGCTATGTTCTTGGCAGCAATAAATCAAAAGAGGCTATAGTTATAGATCCTGGCGCGGATTCAAGGGCTATTAAGGCTGTTTTGACTCGTAACGGGTTGAGCTTGAATTGCATTATTTTAACTCACGGACATTATGACCATATCGGCGCTCTGGATGATTTTAATGTGCCTGTGTACATCCATGCTGATGATCTGGAGTTTATGAAAAATTCCTCGATGAATCTTTCTTCAAGTTTTGGTCTTGATGAGAAATTTGATGCTGTATTTAGGGCGGTAAAGGATGGTGAAAATATTACTGTAACTGATATGGAGATATTGGTTATTCATACTCCTGGACATACCCCCGGCGGTATTTGCCTGCAAATAGGAGCAATTCTTTTTAGCGGTGATACGCTTTTTCGAAATGGGATCGGACGGACTGATTTACCAGGAGGATCGTTTGAGCAGATAGAGCATTCAATAAAAGAGAGATTATTCGCATTTAATGATGATATAATAGTATTTCCGGGGCATGGGCCGGCTACAACAATTAAAGAGGAAAAAGAAGGAAATTGTTTTTTATGACACTTAATAGCAGAGAAATATTTCTCATGGGTTTTTATGTGCTGATGATAGTCGGCATTGGAGTTTATTTTTTCTTTTTCCAGATTGTTTCACCTGCGCATAGCATGCTCACAAACAAGATTTCCTCTACGGAAGAGGCATTATTAAGGGTAACTAAGATATTAAGTACAAGCGATATTGTTGAAAAGGAATTTGATTCTTTTCAAGGTAAGTTTTCCCCCCAGGCAATTAAGGAAACCGTATCTACGGATATCCTTCAGGATATAAAGGTAAAAGCTTCTGAGGCTGGTTTGAATGTGATAAATCTGAAGCCTTTGACAGTAAAGCAGGATGGCTTACAGGGAGAATTTGATTTTAAACTTGAAACAGAGGGTCATTTAAAAAACTTTGGTAAGTTTCTTTACGATCTTGATGATTCACCCTATATTTTCGGCATAAAACATACTCAAATTAATGCCCAGGAAAGAGGCGCACCGCTGAAATTGCAGTTGCTGCTTAGTGCTGTGTTGGCAAAAAAGTGATTGAATTATTATGAGA
Source organism: Candidatus Omnitrophota bacterium (assembly GCA_023136735.1). Lineage (GTDB taxonomy): Bacteria > Omnitrophota > Gorgyraeia > B26-G9 > B26-G9 > JAGLQQ01. The sequence goes on from JAGLQQ010000262.1 coordinate 6,147, forward strand.
AAAACACTTTCAATGTCTTTATTTGATAAAACTGTAGACCATGTTAACCTGGGTCTGACTGTGATGGCCTTTGTTTTTCTTTCTAGTGTTTTATTTTTAAAATTCTCAAAACCTGATAGTATAGAGCGGATAATGGCTTCAACACATAACGCGGCTGCTGAAATTCCTCTATTGAATGTATCAAAAAAATCCAGTAAATATTATCAAAGAATACTTGGCCGTAGAGAGTTATTCGTGGCACAACCGGGTTTAAGACTAAAGAAAATAGGTAGTCAATCTCCTCAGCAGGCAGGCAGCCAAAGTGTTGGTGATGATCTGCAGCTTTTGGGAATTGTTTCCGGAGCTCAAGGGCCGCAGGCAATTATTATGGATTCAAAAACAGGACAATCGTTTTACTGCTCAGGAGGAGAGAAGATAAACGATTTTACGGTAAGAGATATTCTGGAAAATAAAGTCATTCTTGAAAATGATGGTGAAATGAAAGAGATCAGATTGTGAAAAGTAAGATACTGCTCTGCTTATTCGTAGTTGTAATGACGTTTAGTATTATTGCCGGCGCCGAGGCTTTGACTGCCGTTGATGATAACTCGCGCGTTAATCTCGATGTTAAGTCCATGAGCATACTTGACGTTTTACGTCTTTTGGCTGAACAGGGGCAGGTTAATATTGTCGCTAGTAGAAATGTTCAGGGACGAGTGACGGCAAAATTAAAAGATGTCACAGTTTTACAAGCTCTTGATGCTATCCTTGACGCGAACAATTTTATGTTTGAAGAGGGCAATGGCATTATCAGGGTTTTTACTCATCAGGATGCCCTGCAGAAGGAGCAGACAGAGCTTCTGATAAGCCGAGTTTTCTTTATGAGTAATGTTAAAGCCTCTGATCTTAGGGCAGTGCTTAATTCTATAAAATCTGCCAGAGGCAGAGTTGAAATCAATGCAATATCTAATCAGGTGATTATAACGGATACGAATAAAAAGCTAAATGAGGCAGAAGAAGCGATATTGATTCTTGACAGAAGGCAAATCACGCAGGTTTACGATTTAAATTATGCCGATGCTAAAGAAATTCAAGCAAAGCTGATTGAAATTATTCCAAAGGAAGAAGGAGAAATAATTATTGATGAGAGAACCAATAGCCTGGTTGTAAGAGCTATCCCTGAAATTGTCTATAAAGTTGATCAAATGATCGAAAATTGGGATCAGAGGCCGATGCAGGTATTGATTGAGGCAAGAATCCTTGAGATTTCTCTGGATAAGAGCAAAGGAATAGGTGTTAATTGGGAATATCAGCGTGATGTTGGTAAAGGTGATGGGCTTAGTGTTTCCGCAACTTTGCCTGCATCTGTCGCAACAGGCGGTATTTTGCGGGTGGGCACTTTATCAGCTGATCAATATCAAGTTACATTACAGATGCTGGAAAGCGCTACGAATACAAATATTTTGTCAAATCCGAGAATTGTCGTTATTGATAATCAGGAAGCAAATATTCTAGTCGGCAGCTCTGAGCCGTATCTTGTAACATATATTGACAGCGAAAGTAGAACACAGACTGAGGAAACAAAATTTATAGATGTAGGAATTAAACTTAATGTTACCCCTAAAATAAGTAAAAACGGCTTTGTCACTCTGAAGATTCATCCTGAGGTTAGTTCCGCGCGCAGAGTGGCTGAGGTGAATAATTCACTGGCAGTTGACACTACCCAGGCAGACACTACTGTTGTTGTAGAAGATGGTAAAACAATAGTTCTCGGCGGGCTTATTAAAGATTCAGTATCTGATGTTGTAAGTAAAGTTCCTTTGCTTGGGGATATACCTCTGCTGGGGATTTTTTTCCGTAACAAAGCAAAAATAGCTGTAAAAAGAGAGATTGTGGTTTTTATAACTCCACATATTCTAAAGAATGAGAAAGAGCTCATGCCGGAAAGTAATTATCGTAATCAGGCTATTAGTGAAGCGATGAATAGTGCGGCAATGAAATGGCGTGAGTGGGAGGAGGAATCGGATGGAAGTAAGTAGGTTCACAAAACGGATTTTTTGTTCTGTTCTTTTGTTTGTAGTTATATTTTCCTTCACTAAAACTCTAAGTGCAGGCCAGAGTGCTTCAAAATCATTCAGTTTGGATATCATCACTAATGTAGTAAGTACGTCAATTGCTTCCGTGGATGTGACCCAAATAAACGGCTATAGTAGAGTCAATATTCCTGGATTAAGCAACTTTGGCAAGCCGGGTGAGCCATTATTACCGTTTAAAACCGTACGTTTTCTTTTACCTTACGGCAAGGATATAAGTGATATTCAATTAAGCTCAAGTAACCGAAAAGAAGTTGCAGGTTCTTACTTAATAGAGCCGGCGCAGCAGCCTATTCCACTTAGTTTTCGAGGAGCTTTAAAATTAACAGCTCCGGATGCAGTCCTTTACAGTTCGCTAAGTCCTTTTCCGGGAAAGCAATATGAACTTGTTTCTGTGCAAAATTTGCGCGGGTTTAGAATTGCTATCATAAATTTATTTCCAGTTGAGTATATACCTGCAACAGGCCAGCTTGCTTATTATGAAAATATGGCTTTAAATCTTGCGCTTGAAACAACGGGTATTGCTATGCCCTATGAATTCTACCGTGGTATTGAAAGTGATATCCAGCTTGCAAGTGAATCGGTGGATAATCCCGAGGCTGTAGCAAGCTATCCTAAAAATGCTATTTCTCCGTTGCTTAAAGAAGAGTACCTTATTATAACCAGTGACGCATTTGCCAGCTACTCAGGATCCAACAGTCTCACTGATTTAGCAGCACATAAGTTTTCAAAATGGGGCTTAACAACAGCAATTATTAATGAAACTACCTGGAGCGCGTATAGCGGTTTGCGTCCTGATGGCAGTTCGGATAGAGCGACTCAAATACGTAACTGTATTATTGCTAATTACAATAGTAATAAGACACAGTACGTTCTGCTTGTCGGTGACGCGGACTATACAGATGATGATTCTATAAATGTTGCCAGCGGTGAAAGACAGGCTTCACCTATTATTCCGGTTCGAGGCCTTTATGGCAAAGAAGAGAGTACTACGGATCAAAGCATTCCGTCTGACTTATACTATGCATGTTTAGGCGGTACATACGATTTTGATGCTGATGGTGTTTACGGTGAAACAAATGATGGAGCAGGAGGAAGTGATGTTGATCTTGAGGCTGAAGTTTATGTAGGAAGGGCTGCGGTTGATTCAACTGCTGAGCTAGCCAATTTTGTTAGAAAGACTATTGCTTATGAAAATTCAACTGGATCATATCTAAATAAAGTGCTTATGGTTGGTGAGGAGTTGGAGTCTTGTCCTCTTACCTGGGGGGGCGATTACTTGGATGAAATAAAAGACGGCTCCAATGCTAATGGATATACTACTAGAGGAATGTCAAGCACTGGATACTTTGGCTTTGACCTGCTTTATGATAAAAATGGCGTCTGGGCAACATCTGAACTTATTACTAAATTAAATGCTGAAGTCGGCGTGCTTAATCACCTGGGGCATGCAACAAATACGAATTTAGCCTATGCAAGGTTTTCCAATAATGACGCGGATGGACTGACGAACACTAATTACTTTTTTGGCTATACGCAAGGATGTTATTCCGGCGCGTTTGATAACCGCAATTCAAGCGATAGTTTTGAAAGCGAAGATTGTATTCTAGAGCATTTCACAACAGAATCTAACGGAGCGGTGGCTTTTATTGGAAATAGCCGCTATGGATGGGGCAGTACGGGAGATACTAATGGGCCTTCACAGCGCTTCCATAGAGAGTTCTGGGATGCAGTAGTGTATGAAGGTAAGACAAATATGGCTAAGGCAATGCAGGATTCCAAGCAGGATAATATCGGCCTAGTAATTGCTGATGGGGCTCATCGTTGGAGTTATTTCTGTATTAATCTTCTCGGTGATCCGCATACTCCGCTAAATGGAGAATTTTTAGCGCCAAATAACTTTTCAGCTAATAATATATTTGTTGGAAATAAGAGCTGGGTTACTTTAAACTGGGTGAATTCAGGATTTAATGCTTTTCAGCAAACAATGATAAGGTACCGCACTGATGGAGTATATCCAACCAGCAGCACTGATGGTACACTGTTGACTAGTCGCAGTGCCACCCCTGGTTCAAGTGATTTATTTAATCACACTTCTATTGAAACAGGAGAAACTTATCATTATGTAGGGTTTGGATATGACGGCACAACATACGAGGGAAATAATGCGCTAGGCAACCGTGCATCTGTAACAGTAATTGGCGGCAGCAGCGGAACCAGCACTGGGAGAAGTAATTGTTTTGTGGCTACGGTTTGCTATGGCAGCAAAAGCAGCAATCAGGTAAGAACGCTACGAATGTTCCGAGATAAGGTACTGGTTAATACATTTGCCGGTAAACAGTTTATTGCCGTATATTATGCGATTGGTCCAGATCTTGCCCGTTGGATAGAAAATAAAGAAACTTTAAAGAAACTAGTTCGCGAATGTCTTGACCCTATTGCAGGCTGTGCTGCTAGGTTAACAGGAGGAATTAATGATTAAGTTATTGAGAGTAACTGCTCGTCTTTTGATGTTCGCAATAATTTGCTTGTGTGCTTGTCCAGGAGTAACTTTTGCTGCTGCAGGCGGCGCAAGGCCAATTTCTTTAGGCGGTGCTTTTGTCGCAATTGCCGATGACGCAAATGCGGCAATCTGGAATCCCGCGGGTTTGGGCTGGCAGAAGAATAGAGAGTTATCATATAGTGGGATTTTATCAAAGCGAGGTGAGTATATTCCGGGTGATTTTATTAGTGATGGTGCCCTAATTTTTGCGCAGCCATTGCATATAAATTATCGTGGCGATTTTGATGAGTTTGGCGGAATAGGAGTTTACTTTCTTAATTCAGATTATAAAAACGAGACAACCTGTGCTAAGCAGACATTATGGCAGCCTGGAATTGCTTACGGCAGGGTTTTTAGTTCTAATGATGCTATGGCTTGGGGAGTAAGTGTGAATTCTTATATGTATGATTCTGAGGTATCTGGGGCAACAGCAAGTGATAATGCGGTTGCTTTGAATGCCGGCTATTTATGGTATTTAAATAATAGTATAACGCTTGGATTGTTGGTCGAAAATATAAATGAACCGATTATATCCTTGTACGGGGTTGGCAGCAGGATCGTAAGAATTTGGCGCCCCGCATTGGCTTATTACTTCAGCGATTCGACTATTCTTTCGCTTGAGATATACGATTTAACAGGAAATACAAGTAATAGCGGTTCTGACTACAGCCAAAATATTCGGTTGGGTTTGGAGCATTACTTAAGTAATGAGATTTCGCTGCGATTGGGTTCGCATAATATCAATTCTGAGGTTGATTCAAGTAAATACCTTAGTCTGGGCATTGGCTGGTTGCGTAGCGATTTTTTTAATTCAAAACTGATTAATTATTACCTCGATTATTCCCTTATTTATTGGACTGACCCTATAAGCAATATGGAAAAAGCTACTCATCAGCTTGGATTTACTGTTAGATTTTAATAAAGCTCTCCCGGGCTATGGTTTGACTTCGCTCACCATCCTGAGCCAGTCGAAGGAAAGACCGGGGTTTCTGAGCGGAATTCCGCAGCTTTGCTTTTTGATGTTTATATATAAAATAAACAGTTATGTAAAATTATTCACATTATTTAAGAATGAACTCTTTAATCTGTAAATGATAGCCCTAATTCCTAATAGAATTCCACGAAGGAAGATTAATCCAGAGGTAGTAAGTATTTAAAAGGAATTGGATAATCACTTAAAAGATGAAAAGATTGTTTAGGAGGTAACTCGGGACAAACCGCCAGGTGAAATTGTATTTACTC
>JAGLQQ010000263.1 GCA_023136735.1 Candidatus Omnitrophota bacterium
CTTGAAGCTGTGTATCAGGAAGCATTAATGAGGGAATTTTCAGCACAAGAAATTGCGTTTAAATCACAGGCAATTATTGGAATAGAATATAAGGGAAAGTCGCTGAATAAAACTTATCAAACTGATTTTGTTTGTTATGATGGGATAATTGTGGAGATTAAGGCCATTTTTTCTTTGTCAGGAATTGAGGAAGCACAATTGATTAATTATCTCAAGGCTACTGGCTTAAAAGTAGGCCTGTTGATTAACTTCGGAGCAAAATCTTTGGAATATAAGCGGTTGGTCTACGGATCCACAGATTACGCAGATTACGCGGATTGAAAAAGGGATGAAAGAACTGGTCCGCAGATTACGCAGATTACGCGGATTAGATTTACTAGGGACAGCACTGATCGATGCCGATTTAGGCAGAGTTATGGAAACTATTTTAAAATGGCATAAAGGTAATTCTATAAAGAAAGTTATAGATTATGGTTAGTGATATAAAAAGCGAAATAAAAATAGTGCGCTTTTTTTACTATCAAAGATATAATCAGGCTTAAAAGATACCTTGTATTATAGCCAATTTTGTTATATTATATCCTTGTATATTGACCATATAAATAGGAGCTGTTATAAAATATAACAGTTCCTGATTCCATGACCATAGGACCAGTTTGAAATGAAAAGAGATATAAAAAGAGATTTATTTAGCTGGAAAGAGCGTACCGATAGACTGCCTTTATTGTTGAGAGGAGCGCGGCAAGTAGGTAAAAGTTACATTGTGGAAGAGTTTGGGAAAAAGGCATTCAAAAATGTCGTTATCGTTAATTTTGAATTTAGGCCTGAGCTCAAGCAGTGTTTCACTACACTTGATCCTGTTGAGATTATTAATAAATTGCGGCTTCTTATGGGGGAGGCCATCGAATCAGAGAAGACATTGCTTTTTCTTGATGAGATACAAGAATGCCCCAACGCGATAATGGCACTGCGGTATTTCAAGGAAAAGTATAATCGGCTTGCCGTTATTGGCGCGGGTTCACTAATGGAATTTGCCCTGAACAGTTCAAATTTTAGAATGCCTGTAGGAAGGGTTCAATTTATATATCTTGAGCCTTTATCATTTAGCGAGTTTTTAACGGCGTCCGGTAATGAGCAGTTGCGTCGCTATCTGGGGGAGATAGGATTAAACAGCGTAGTCGATGGCGCGGTGCATCAGAAACTGATGGGCTTATTACGGATATACCTTATTGTGGGAGGTATGCCGGCTGTGGTTAATGAGTATTTCGAAAGCAGGAATTTTTTAAATTGCCAGAGAATCCAAAATTCTCTGTTTCAAACATATCGAAGTGATTTTGGGAAATACGCTAACTCTTCCGCCCACAAGTATTTGCAGAAGGTATTATATGAAGCTCCGCGGCTTATTGGTAATCGTGTTAAATATTCGAATATTGATCCCGATAGCAAATCAAGAGATATAAAACAGGCGCTTAATCTTTTAGAATTAGCAGGTATTATTTATCCGGTATATGCTACGGCCGCTTCAGGGCTTCCTTTGGGAGCGCAGGTTAATGAGAAGAAATTCAAATTAAATTTCCTTGATGTAGGCTTAATGCAGAATGCCTGCGGCTTGCAATCAAAACTTACGCTAACGAATGATTTTGTTCAGATTAATTCAGGTGCCGTAGCAGAACAGTTTATTGGCCAGGAATTAAGGGCATATTCTGACAGTTATTTAGAACGGGGCCTCTTTTTCTGGGCGCGGGATGAGAAAAACAGCTCAGCTGAAGTTGATTTTGTTGTGGCGGTGGATTTTCGGGTATTTCCGTTAGAGGTAAAAGCAGGGAAAACAGGCACGCTTAAATCATTAAAACTGTTTATTAAAGAAAAAAAATCATTGTTTGGCGTGCGTTTTTCACAGGAGAAATTATCTTTGTATGATAAAGTATTAACACTACCGCTCTATATGACAGAACAGATGAAAAGATTGGTGTTGGAAGCAGAGAATTTGTGAAAATTAAAACTTGCTTGGCTGGAAGGCGTTGTTTACAGGATGGATCCACAGATTACGCAGATTTTCGCAGATTAAAAAAGACTAAAAATTAAAGAACCTGATTAGAGCGATTGTATCCACAGATTACGATCCACAGATTACGCAGATTACGCAGATTGAAAAAAGGATGAAAACTGAAGAAACTGATTAGACGGATTAGAGCCACAGATTACGCGGATTTCCGCAGATTGAAAAAAGATGAAGGACGAAAGAACTTATAAAATCATTGGGG
>JAGLQQ010000264.1 GCA_023136735.1 Candidatus Omnitrophota bacterium
AAAATAGTTTTAGTGACCTTTGCAATAATTAATATAACTGTAATGGCTTTCGCTTTTTCTGCTTATGTTCAGGACATTAGCGGATCAAAATATTTTCCTGTAGTAAAAGAAGCGATAGCGAAAGCCGAGGAATCAATAAAAGCAGTAATGTTTCTTATGGAACTTCCACAGAGTGAAGCCAAGAACAAGGTTCAGCAGTTGGTAGATGAATTAATAAAAGCGCATGAGAGAGGTATAAAGGTTGAAGTTGTTTTAGATCAAAACGTGGATTTTGTGAATCAAAGGCATGAAAGTGACTGGCTGGGTAAAGTGAGAAGTTTCCGGGCGTATAAACAGCTTAAAGAAGCTGGGGTAGCGGTTCATTATGATGAAATATCTACATATACTCATGCCAAGGCAATAGTGATCGACGAGAAGATAGTTATCTTAGGTAGCACGAACTGGACGCAGACATCACTACAAAGAAGTATAGAGACAAACGTTCTAATAAATTCAGCAGAAGCTGCTAGAAGCTATTTAGAGTATTTTAAAACGATACAGATTGATGAGAGCGTTGAAAAATACATTGAATTTTTAAAAGAGGGAATAGCGATAAGTAATAAGTTTATGCAGTTATCAAAACTTGGGCCGGAAATGATGAAACAGCATGATGAGCGCAGTTTTGATATATATTTATTTTTGCTAAAAGAAGCTACTGTTAAAAATACAGCAGAGCTAACGCTTAATTATGATGTGATAGCAAAATATCTTGGCTTAGACAAAAAGATGGATAAAATAGCTTATCGCAGACAAATAACAAAGGTTTTAAGGAAATTAGAAAAAAAGTATAAATTGATTAAAGCTGATTTTCAGTACGCTAAGGACGCAAAAGTGAAACTACTTGATAATATAGTGGACGCGGATAAGGAATTTCATCTGCCAAAAGATTACTTTAATTTTGGCTGGAACGAGCAATTATCTATGCGCGCGAAGTTCTGTTGTCTGATCAATCTTTCAGAAGCAAACATAAGTGATACTCAGCCGTATTGGTCAAAGAGCGTTAAAGAGATAACAAGGAAATATGGAAACATAAGCCGGGATGTTATTGCTAAGGGCATGGGGGAGCTAAGAAGAAGAAAGCTAATCGATGTTATGTATGATGATTTAACGGATAAGGATTTTAGCAAGAGAAGCCCGAAGATGTATAAGGTTTTAAAGATATATGATCCTGAGAAATTAGACCTCGAATTAGCGCGGGTAGCGGAGCAATATGGCGAGAAGAAATATAAAATAGCACGGAAATACGCGGAAATAGTATTTGAAGAGTACAATCCGCAGATAATAGAGGATATAATATTAAAAACAAAGCAATATGGAGCTAAGAAAATCAAAGAGGCATTTGCTATTATAGCCAAAAAGAATATAGATAATCCCAAAAGAAAATATGGCTATGTGGTGGGGATATTGGAGAATTGGGGGGAGTAGCCAGGCTCTGGCAGGCAAGTTGCAGCTATAACTGCGTATTCCGGTAACTTCGGCCGGTAATTCCGGTTTACTTCGGCCACCTATTCCGGTAAACTTCGACCAGTCTTTTCGGAGCGAAGCGACGCTAAAAACATACTACTATTAAAAGAACCATATAGTCAAATTATTTATTATTAGAGGCGGCGCGTTTCTTTCGCATCGAGTCGCCTCTGAGTGTTATTTTGTAAGCATTATGTACCAGGCGATCTAAAATAGCGTCTGCTAATGTCTGATTACCAATAATCTCATGCCAGTGTTTTACCGGTAACTGGCTGGTAATAATAGTTGAGTGTAAATCATGCCGGTCTTCTAAAAGTTCTAATAAATCTCTACGCTGCTGCTCAGTAAGAACAGATAAGCCCCAGTCATCAATTACCAGCAAATTTGTTTTAGCCAAAGAGTTCATCAGTCGGGAGTACCTGCCGTCTCCCCGGGCAATGGCAATATCTTCGAATAATCGAGGAGCGCGGACATATAAAGCAGTATAGCCTTCAAGACAAGCTCTTTGTGCTAAAGCACAAGCAATAAAACTTTTCCCAACTCCGCA
>JAGLQQ010000265.1 GCA_023136735.1 Candidatus Omnitrophota bacterium
TAGGTTATTTCCGAACAGAAACTAATTAAACAACAATTGACAAAAATAGAATCAAATCACAAAAATTTAAGATTGAACACATATACAATTATGCCCAATCATTCACATGGTATTATAATCATTAATAATCGTGGGTTTTTCGTTTATGGTGTTAGCCGTATTTTTTATTTTTAAAAAATGGTAATGCGTGATAGTATTGCTGCGGGGGGTAATTTGATGAATCGTGCGCATTAGACATGCTTAAATTGTTCTAATAACTTGCAAAGCATGAGGTTACAGAAAACTACTCAACTTAATTAAGAATGACAAAATAAAAAACCAGCACGATTCCAATAACTTTAGTGTTAAAATAACAACTAACGGTTAACAAAAAAAAGGAGGTTGCCATGAAGTATCTTATTATTTACGCTCACCCTAATCCGTTGAGTTTTAATAACGCGATAAGAGAGCATGTTGAGGAAGCATTGAAGAAACAGGGAAAGCAGTGTAGTGTCCGCGATCTGTATCTGTTAAAATGGAATCCTGTATTAGGCGGAGATGATTTGAGCTTAGCAGGTGTAGAGAAAACCCCTGCTGATATTAAAACAGAACAACAATATATAAAAGAAGCGGATGTGCTTATTGTTATTCATCCTATCTGGTGGTTTGGCATGCCGGCTGTGCTCAAAGGCTACATTGACCGGGTCTTTTCTTCCGGATTTGCCTATGAATATGCTGCTGAGGGCATCAAGGGGCTTTTATCAGGTAAAAAAGTAATGATTATTAATACCACAGGCGGGCCGAAAGAGAGTTATGAAAAATTCGGATTCAAAGACGCGCTAAGCAAAGTATTCAAAGACGGCACCTATGGGTTTTGCGCAATGGAAGTTATTAATCATGAGTTTTTGTTCGCTGTGCCCACGATATCTCAGGAAGCCAGGGAAGAGATGCTCGCGCAAATTGATAAATTGGAATTTTAAGAAAGCATAACAGCAGAATAATCGATATGGATTTTACAATAGAAGATATAGTTTTGATAACCTGTGCCCGTGGACTTGTGCCGTATTTGATTACGGAAGTAGAAGCCCTTGGTTATGAGGTGCAATCAACGCACGATACAGGACTTGAGATAAGGGCAGCAATAGAAGATACGCAAAAGCTTAATCTTTATCTGCGTACAGCTTTTAATGTGCTCTATTTGCTTAAAAAGTTCACCTGCACCAGCCCGGATGAGCTTTACCGGGAGGTCAGTTCCATTGCCTGGGAAGAGATCATTGACTCGAGTGAATATTTAAGTATCGCGGCTGTTACTAGTTCAGACCATATTAAAAATTCCATATTTGCTAGCCAAAAGACCAAAGATGCTATTGTTGATGGCGTGATGAAAAAATGCGGCAGCCGTCCGGATTCCGGGGCGCAGCGCGACAATGTAGCTTTAAATCTATATTGGAAAGACGATACATGCTGGCTTTACTTAAATACATCTGGTAAAAAATTATCTGACCGTACCTACAGAAAAATTCCGTTTAAAGCACCGCTGCAGGAGACTTTGGCGGCAGCGATCATTCAGGCCACAGGCTATGACGGCTCCTTGCCTTTAGTGAATCCCATGTGTGGAAGCGGAACGCTGGCGATAGAAGCCGCGCTTATTGCCTTAAAACGATATCCTGGATTACTAAGAAGTAATTTTGGGTTTATACATGTGAAGGGCTTTAATAAGGAAGCCTGGGTGAAAGTTCGCAAAGCCGCCCACGCGGGTGTGCTTAAGAAAATAGCCAAGCCGATAATTGCTACAGATATTGACCCTAAAGCCATTGATGCTGCTAAAAAAAACGCGCAGACAGCAGGGGTTGACTCTATGATAGATTTTCAAGTATGTGACTTTAGAAAAACTCCAGTGCCGACTGAAAAAGGCATCATTGTCCTTAATCCGGAATACGGGTTCAGAATGGGGGACGAGAAAAAGCTAGAAGAAACTTATAAAGAAATAGGGGATTTTTTTAAACAAGTTTGTGCAGGATACAAAGGATATATATTTACCGGAAATCTTGGTCTTGGTAAAAAAGTGGGGTTGCGCACCAGCCGCAAACTAATATTTTATAATGCGCGTATTGAATGCCGCTTGCTTGAATACAATATGTATGAGGGGACAGTAAATAAATTATGAATGACGAATTACGAGTTGCGATTTATAAATTACGAATTACGAGTTATGAATTACGAATGAAAAGCAGAAAAAGCAGCGGATAGCTGGAAAAACAAAGTAGATGGAAGTAGAGAGAGAAAAGACTGAAGGACAAAGGATGATTGCTTTGCTAGGACGAAGGATGCGGTTTTAAGTAAAAAGTTAAAAGGTAAAAGTAAAAAGTAAGGAAAAGCAGATATGGGAGTAAGGTATTCACAAGATTTTACCCCGCGCATAAATTTTTCCGCTTAAAAAACAGCGGAACTGATAAAACAACCGGGAAATTACGGTGTTGTGCTTGTCCCGCAAATGGCGGAAAAACTCTCTCGCCAAAATGCGGCGGGGCAGGTAACTATTTCAGGATAAGATAAGCAGAGCAGTTGTTTTTATCTGAATAAGCTGTAGTAACTAGGTACAAACTGATAAAATAAGAAAGACACGCCGCATATCTATCGGCAGTAATCTATAGCTATAAAACCTGAGAATCAGTAAGCTGCACAAGTCTGTCCTACTTAAAGTATAGCTCTAACTCCTAAATAGTTTCTGTTCGGAAAT
>JAGLQQ010000266.1 GCA_023136735.1 Candidatus Omnitrophota bacterium
GCAAGTTCAACATTAAGTTCTATTAAATTCCTCTCAAACTCAGCTACCAGCGGATTTTCCTGCTGTTCTGTCATTGAGACTATTTCCTTAGGCTGCTGCTTGAGCTGCTGTTTGACGCGCTCCCGCTCTTCCTGAGCTTCTTTTAAATCATTTGACTGGCGATAAAGAGCAACTATTCTTTCTGATTCATTAAGTTTGTTTTGATAGACATCAAGCTGTTGGCTAATAAATTTTGTGGCTGTATCCGCTTCTTTATTTTGAGCTCTGAGATTTTTTTGAATAAAAAGCTCACTTATACGCGATACAACTGTTTTTACTTCATGGGGGTCTTTACCTACATATGTTATTCTGATCAAATCCTGTGAAACAAGCCTGAGTTCAATATTCTTGCGCATAGAGAGAATTATTTGATCATATTCCCTTTGTGAACGAATATTCTTAGTAATGCTAAGGCCGCTAATCACATCACTAAGATTCTCCCAAGTCAGGATTTCCTCCTGAATAGATCTCAATCTCTGCTGAAAATTTGATGAAATCGCAAGGTCGCCTATCAGAGGATTCAATATTTTCTCATCATTTATCTTGATCAATGTATTAGCAGAATATCGCTTGGGCAGGAAAATGCTCAAATTGAACACAATAACCGGCACAATGCAAAACGCGATAAAAAACACTGTTTTCCTTTTAAAGAATATTTGCAAATATTTAAGAGTAGTTAAATTTTTATAATCAGTCATTTTAGCTTATCTTTCTTAACTCTAGATTTTTTTATTTTCCAGCTTGTTACTCATACATATCTGTAAATATATTCCGGTATCGGATATTCAATATGTGTTAAAACGTAACCCAGCAGATTGACTTTACTTTGGGTTAAGATCTCAGCCGCATGCTTGACTATTCCGCGTTGTGTCTTGCCTACGCGAATTACCATTATTGTGCCGTCAGCCTGAGCACAAACTATAGCGGCATCCGCGACTGCAATTGCCGGAGTCGTATCAAGGATAACAATGTCAAATTTTTCTTTTAGTTTCTTAAGAAGTTCTTTCATCTTTAATGAAGCAAGCAGATCCGCGGAATCATCAGTGATCTTGCCTTTTGGAATGATTGAAAGCTTTTTTATCTTTGTTTTGCAAATAATGTTTTCAGCCTCAGCATTTAAACGCAAATAATCAGAAAGGCCTACTTTTGACTCCATGCCGATTGATGACTCAATCGAACCCCGGCGCAGATCGCAATCAACAAGAAGTACATTTTTACAATCAATATCCTTGGTCAGAGCAACAGCAAGGTTCAGGGATGTAAGTGTTTTCCCCTCATTAGGAACAGAACTTGTAATCGCAATAGTTTTCAGCTTATCTTTTTGCGCGATGGTCTTTAGATGCTCTCGAAGCCTGCGGTATTGCTCTGTAATGGGTGATTTTGGATCAAAATAAGTCACAATATGCGGATCAATATTTGAATCACTCACGCTCTTTAGAATAAACTCCTTTGGTAATGCCGGTATACCTAAGCCGTCAAGCTGTTTATCATGAACTTCTTTTAAAGTATCTAAAAATTTTTTCATATCTTCTCCTGTTAGAATCTCAGTCTTAAACTG
>JAGLQQ010000267.1 GCA_023136735.1 Candidatus Omnitrophota bacterium
TATCCCATTATCAAGGAAGATAAAAGAGGAAGTACTAATTGAAAAGATTAAAAAGGAGATAGTTGAGTTGTTTAAGGTGGAAGAGAAGAGCTTATATACCTCAGTAAGGGGAAAAGATAATGTGGGGAGAATGCTGGCAATAGGCTTGGCCAGAGAATGCGGAAGATTATCTTACCCTAAAATAGCAACGCTGTTTGGCGGGATCAGTTATAAAAGTGCGGCAAAGTATTACGAGCGAATAAAGAAAAGATGCGGGGAAAATAAAAAACTTAAGGAATTGTTTGATTATTTAAGAAAAAGATGTAGTCAAGTCGAGACCCCTATTTCTCAGACGGGCGATAAATAGCAAATCGGTAAAGGAGGGATGGGCATTTGAAAAAAACATGGATTTTGTTGATGTTAATAATTTCAGAAGTAAAAGACGCTATCATGGTGAGAAAATCGATTTTATCATGCTTGCTATTGATTGTTATTTTTTCAGGTTGTGCGACATTAGATCATTATGCTGAAGGGAATGCTTATTATGATCGTGGAGAGGCCTATTATAAAGTCGGGAATTATGATGCGGCTATTGAGGATTTCAAGGAACAGGTTACGCATCAACAGGGAGGCGGCGGCATGACGCGTCATTCATATATCTATACACGTATCGGAGACGCATACCAAAAAAAACATCAATATAAAACTGCTGTTTTCTATTTTCAAAAAACATTAGCGATGGGCGCGGACTGGACATCCACTTTTGCGGGTTTAGCTGAGTGCTACAATAAGCTTAATCAATATAATAATGCGATAAAAACCGGCACAAGGGGAATAGAAGTGAATTTTAACAATGACCGTGCTCATTTTGAGTTAGCTTACGCGTTTTTTAAAACCAAACAATATAAAAATGCAGTTAAGGCTTATAAAAAGGCGATAGAATTAAACCCTGGAAATCCTACCCATTACAACCGTTGGGGAGATTTATTGGTCGACAGAGGGGATTATGCAGGGGCCGCAGAACAATACGAAAAAGCTGTGTCTCTGAACCCATATAACCTAAAATATCTCTCAGATCTTTACATCGCTTGCTACTGGCAAGGTAGATACGACAATGCCCTTGATGCCGCTGATAAAACCGTTCTTTTGTTAAGCTTTGCAGAGATGGGGGTAGACCTTCAAATTGTAGAAAATTATCCTGTAGTAACATCGGTATCTGACCCATCCCCCGTAAAAAAGGCAGGCATAAAGGCCGGGGACAAAATCATTAAGGTTAATGGAAAAACCATAAAAGGGTGGAAACTCAATGATGTAATTTCAGACATAAAGGGTCAAGAAGGGACAAGTGTGGTATTTTTGATTGAGCGGAAAGATACCAAAAACCCCCTTGAGATTGTTGTTATAAGAGAAAATATAATTCAGGAGGAGGCATCAAAAGTCTTCGGCATTAGAAGCCGAATCTTGAGGCGTATAGGGAAAAAACAGGAATCCCTCAAAGACGCAAAACAGGCTTATTCGCTCAATTCATCCGGAGGGGAGGCACAACTTGCCCTCGGCGTAGCCTACCTTGACCAGGGGCGATATGATGAAGTCATCAAACTGCTGTTGCAGGTAGATAGTGCCGAAACCCGCCTTGTTGAAGCCACGGCCTATGCGAAAAAGGGCGATTTCAAAAGAGCGGTTGATATTTACTCCTCCATTCCTGAAGAAGAACTATCCCAGAGAAATGTCCCTCTCTGGAGCGACAGGATTGCATTATTGAAGGCATTGAAGCCCTTCATTGCTTCAAAAATGGAAAGCGCGGGCAGGCTAAAAACACAGGGGAGCTACAAAGAAGCCCTCAAGGCACTTAGTGAGGTAATGAAGATTGCCGACGATAAGACATCAGAAGAGATATGCGGGTCGATATACAGGATAATGAGCATGGACCCGCGGCTATCCGAGCTTCCCGAAGAGGCGAGAAAATATACCCTGAGGGGAGTTGTCCTGACAGAGGAAGGAAATTTCGAGGATGCCGTTAAAGAGTATTGTCAGGCTGTGCAGGCAGCCCCTTATATAGCAAAACTTTACTTAAACACCGCCATGGTCTATGGGGAGTTAAAAAGATATCCTCAGGCGATCCGCAACATGAAGACCTATCTCGGCCTTGCTCCTGAAGCTCCAAATGCCAGGGCCGCAAAGGATCAGCTCTACAAATGGGAGTTCATGATGGAGAAGGGGGAATAAGGGATGATAAGTGTGCAAGAAATAGGGGCAAGTCTGTAATCTGTAACGCCAAAGTGATAATGTCTGGTTTTTAAGAACATGTGATACCTTCTGTTAAGGAGGTAAATACATGGGAGAGGACATTATCAGTATGAGCCAAAAGGGAATAACAGGGTCAGACACTGAAAGCTGAAAACATTTTACAGATAATTTAGAAGCTTGAAGGGACGCGGGGGACATCAAAGCATCAAAAACTAATCACAATATACCGGGGTGGGGTTAAATTATTGACAAAAACCCTTCTTTCCATTAACCTATACTTACCATGGCAAACAAAAAATTAGCCTCTGAAAAGGTTACCTACGAAATAGACCCCTATAACAGATTTAAAAGCAGCGATTAGCGTTTAGCGGTTAGGAAAAAATAGTTGATATCGAATAGAAAAGCAGCGGGTAGCGTTTAGAACATTGACATTTTAAAGAACAGGATGTTTATGGGGAAGAGACAGAATAACCCAAAAATCACCTACGAGATTGATCCATATAATCGATTGATTATTAATGGATCTGGCAAAAAAAGCCAACTCTCCAGATTTAGGCAGGTGCTTGACGGCCGATTCAAAACTGATGAAAATAATACTGTAACTTATCACATAAAAGCCCCGATGCCTCAAGGTACGGAAATGCCGTATCAGGTTAAACTCCAGGGGAAATGGTCTTTGTCTGAAGATCATAACCTGTGCTTGACGCTTAATAAATTGGGCAGGCAAACCCTGGGCGATAAATTAACTTTGCAGGCTGATATCATTGACACAGCAAAAAATTCTCTGGTTTTTGCTCTTACCACTACTACAAAAGGAAACACTCAATCAATTTATATTCTCAAACTCAAAGGAGCATGGCAGGCAGATAAACACAACCGGCTTACGTTTAGGATTCAGAGAGAGCAGGGAAGCCACGATATCCTGACTTTTAGAGGCGCATGGGAAATAAACAAACAGCATCAGATTATCTATAAATATGAAGAAGCCCAGCTCATCCGTAAACGGAAAAAAATTCATACTCTGATCTTCCAAGGCTATTGGAATATAAAAGAAAAAGGCCGAGTATCTTATGTGCTTGATCAACAATCTAACTCTGTTTTTGTTTTTAAAACCAGTATAGGTATTTTTAAAGACAAATATATAAAATACGAAGTGGGTATAGGCGTTTCCCGTAAACCTAAACCAATAAAGCGCGTGCTTATTTTATTCGGCAAATGGAAAATAAAAAAAGATGTAGGTTTAATATTTGAAGTAGAATATACGAACAAAAAAATCCATGCAATTACTTTTGGCGCGGAAGCCAAACTAACCGCTAAAGACAGCATAAGTTTTAAGCTCAAAAACGAGAAAAATAAAAACATTAGCGCTCAATTACAGCTTTCCCGCAAGATACTAAAAGGAGACGGCCTATCTTTCTTGAGGTTTCTGAAATCAGAAGAGGAGTCAACGGTTATGATCGGCGCCGGCCTTCGTTGGTAGATAAAAAACAGCGTATAGCGGGTAGCGATTAGCGATTAGAAAAAAAATCAAAGAAAAAAATAGCGGACAGGCGCGTAAGAAATAACTAATAAAGACGTTACCGTAACCGAAAGACGATATGGGCATCGTTACCGTTTACCGCAACCCAAGACTAAATAAAGAAACTGATAGGAGGGATAGAAGATGATAAAGAAACTTGGATGTATAAAAGATAAGTTTAATGGTAAAGATTATTTAATGCGGGCGTATTTGCCGGTTGTGAAATTGCCTAAGAAAATTGATTACACTAAGAAGTTATCGCCGGTAAGGGATCAGGGCAATGAAGGGACTTGTGTAAGTTTTGCCTGTGCCAGCGGCATGAAGGAATATCAGGAAATGCTTGATTATGAAAAGCTTGTGGAGCTTTCACCTCGGTTTATTTATAGCGAGTGTAAAAAAATAGACGGTATGCCGGAATCAGAAGGCACTACTCTTAGGGCAGCTATGCAAGTACTTAGTAAAAAGGGAGTTTGCCAGGAAAAATTCTGGCCGTATAAGCCTTATCAAAAGGACAAAGCTAAGAAAGGTTTTTCGACTAACGCAAAAAAATTTCGTATTAAGACTTATGCCCGCATACTCAATTTGAATGAGCTGCGTTTGAATATTGCAACTAAAGGACCTTGCATTATTGGAGTACAGGTATATGAGGGAATGATGAAAACTAAAACAGGCCTTGTGCCCATGCCTAAGAAAAATGAATCTGCTTTGGGCGGCCACGCTATTTGCCCGGTAGGTTATGATGACACAAAGAAACTGATTAAATTTAAAAACTCCTGGTCTGATAAATGGGGGCAAAAGGGTTATGGATTCTTAAACTATGCTTATATTGAACAATATATGATAGATGCCTGGAGCTCAGTGGATATTGAGGATCCTAATCCGCTTACGCTGGCTAGTGTGTTGCAATTCGCTGAGAAACGAATTAGCTGATGGCTCATGGCTGATAGCTTATAGCAGAAGAACAAAAATACAGCGTTTAGCGTTTTAGCGAATAGCGGTTAGAAAAAAAGGAAAACAAAATGACAAATATAATCTTTATCCATGGAATAAATTATCAAACTACCGGTTATAGCAACTGGCTGTTTAAGAATATTCTTTGCCAGTACGGTAAGATTTTAAAGCACAAAGGGGTTGATGAGAATGAGATTGAGCAGAAAAAAGCTCAGTTTGTGCAAAAGGAAATTCTCTGGGCTGATGTTACTACGGATTTGACTAACCGTTATTTGAATTTAGAATATGAGCTTTATGGAAAAAAGAAAGGTTTGTGGAATTGGGCTGCAAAAAAGATTGATCCTTTGGCTTTGCAGATAATGTATTATATTAAGGATAAAGGCGATAAAGCATCAGGCGCAATGGGGATTTTAGAAAAGATTGATAAAAGCTTTAAAGCTGTTATTCAAGAAACTAAAGACTCAAAGGATACAATCATTGTCGCTCATTCTCTTGGCAGTGTGATTGCCTTTGATTATTTGTTCGGGTTTAGGAAACATTCTTTATCTCAGGATACCAATGTGCTGTCTTTTATTACC
>JAGLQQ010000268.1 GCA_023136735.1 Candidatus Omnitrophota bacterium
CACTCCAGCAAACTGGAGGGTGCGCACAAAGTAAACTATAGTGTGAAACATTCGGGATAAAGGAGAGTTTAAGAGGAAAATATGGATAAGTTTATAAAAGAAGGACTAAAAACAGGATTAATTATCGGCGTCGTAACATTACTCAGCGGTCTCATATCCGGGTTAAAGCAAAGAGGGCAAAAATCTTCAGCCCAGGTAATTGTGAATACGATCTTGTTTGTAATCATTGTAATTGCTGTCTTTATTTTTATAAAAATAAAATAAAAAAGATTTTCATCATGTATTCAGGATTTAACTCAAAGAGTAACAACAGGGGATAGATACTTTGATGTAAATTGAAGTTTTGATGTACGTCCCTAATTTTCCTACAGCTTCATTAGATGCTTTAAAATAAAGGACACTATTATTTTGAATGGAAACGAAAGATTAAATATAAAGCAAGGGTTAAAAGTCGAAATAGTATTAAAACAAGACCAAAAAAGCGACAAATTAACTGAAGGAGTTGTCCAGGATATATTGACGAATTCTTCCTCGCATCCTCATGGCATAAAAGTAAGATTAACTAGTGGCCAGGTCGGACGAGTTAAAAAGATATGCAGATGTTCATGACCCTATACCTTGACGGGGATGCTTTTCCAAATGTGCTAAAGGCGATCTTATTTCGGGCGATTGAACGCTTTGCCCTGCCAACATTTGTGATTTCAAACAAGCGGATCAATATTGGAAAGTCAAAGCACATAACTTACATCATAGTTGATGTTGGAGTTGACGAAGCTGACCAGCGAATTATTGAAATGGTAAAAGAAGGTGATTTAATCATCACCGCTGATATTCCTTTAGCTGACAGTGTGATAACAAAAAAGGCTTATGCTCTTGATCACCGGGGAAAGTTGTTCAGTGATGATAATATTAAATACTATTTATCTATGCGTAATCTAATGCAAGAGATTAGGGATAATGGGATGGTGACTAAAGGCCCATCTGCTTTCAGCCGAAAAGATGCGCATGAATTTGCTAATCAATTGAATCAATTCTTGATAGAGCAAAAACAAATTAGCAGAGAATAGTAGGGGCAGACCCGAGGAAAATTAAGGGGCAGAGTAAATTTTGAAAAAAGAATGAAAGGGAGAAAAGGCGGCAGTTACTTTTTAATTTTTTCCGTATTTTTTAGTTGACGGATAATAAATATAAGAGTAATATATAAATTAAAGGAAAATTTGTTAAAAACAAATTATGCAAAGGATGCTAGTTTCTAAATTAAATAAATTCCATTAGACAACCCAGAAGAGGGTTGTCTTTTTTTTATTCAATAAATGATTGTACGCTTCAAACGTTAAAAACATTTTTAACCGAGAGGGGGTGAATCATGGCGGCAAAAAAGAAACCAGCTAAAAAAGCAACTAAAGCAAAAGCAAAGAAAAAATAAATTAATATACGTTTTTTGATTATGAATATCGGCCGGACTCCTAATAAATATATGGGGTCCGGTTTGGTTTTATCCCGCAAATCCTTTTCTGGTAAACGCTTAAGAAATCCCATTGACTTATCTGGAGAAAAGCAGTAATATATTTATAACCTCAATGATTACAGTTAATTGCTAATGTATAATATTAGTGTTTTTGCAGGGCGGGGGAGGGGAGAATTGAAAGGAAAAGATAAATCATGAAAGTAATTTTAGCGGGCTATAATATGGATATAGCGGTTTTGCAGGATATTCAGGATAAGGGCGGAAAACGTGAGGACTTAACTCCTGAGGTAATATCTGCTGCGTATGCGCGTATAAGCCGTGACCCGAGGCCTATTAATGAAATAAGAAAATCTGCCAGAGAAGAAGTGGAAAAATCCAGAAGATCCAATGCGACCATAATATTTAAAATGGGACACCATTCAGTAGCCGAGCACGCGGTTTTTAATTTAGATATTCTCGGTATCTCGCGTTATGTAATGGAGGAGCTTGAGAAATTTCGGCTTTGTTCCTATACGGAAAAATCCCAAAGATATATAACGCTTGATAATGATTTTGTTACTCCAAAGGAAATAATAGGAACACCACTGGAGAAAATCTTTACAGATATGATCGCCGAGCAGAACCAGGCCTATTTTGCGCTGTATGAAAAACTAAAAGTTCATGTTTTCAGTAAGCACGCGGAACTGGCGTCTGATCCTAAAAACCATAACCTTCTTGAGGGCTGGGCAAAAGAAGACGCTAGATATATCACGTCACTTGCTACAGAATCACAGGTAGGGGAGACAATCAATGCCAGAAATTTTGAACTGTTGCTTAGGAGGTTTGCTTCACATCCGCTTTCTGAGGTCAGAGATCTGGGCAAGGCTCTTTTTGAGCAGATATCTGAGGTCGCTCCTTCAATAGTATTATTTCATGAATCGAACGATTTTGATAAGAATACTTTTAATCAACTCAAAAAAATTGCCGGTGAGGTTTTAGGTGAGCATAGTAATAGTGTGTCTGGGAATTTTCAGGAAGTAAAGCTTGTTGAATATACTCAAAATGCGGATGCAATAGCAGCGGCAAGCCTGCTTCACGTGGCGTCAAATTGTTCTTATGAGCAGTGCCGCGCGGTGGTTGATAAATTATCCGCTCCAGAGCTGAAAAAGATTTTTATGAGTGCCTGGAAGAATATGCAGCTTTATGATTCTGTGCCTAGAGAGTTTGAGTATATAGATTTGACTTATAATTTAGTGCTCTCATCAGCTTGCTTTGGTCAGCTAAAAAGACATCGAATGTCTACAATTACTGCTCAGGGATATGATCCGAAACTCGGTAATACCATACCATCAGCGATCAAGGAAATAGGCATGGAGCCCTTTTTCATGGAGATAGTTGAGAAAACCAATAAAGTCTATGAGGCTATTAATAAAGAAATCTCCATAGCTGCACCATATATACTGACAAATTCGCATAGGAAGCGTGTGCTTATTAAGGTTAATGCGCGAGAGCTTTATCACATATCGAGATTAAGAGAAGATGCTCATGCCCAATGGGATATTCAGAATATTTCAAGGGCAATGACGCTAGAGGCGAAAAAGGTTATGCCCGGGGTTTTAGGGCTTATCGGCGGCAAGGACTGCTACGGCGAAATCTACAAAAACTTATTCGGGCACATGCCGAAAGTAGCCCAAGCAGTGCTGCCTGGGGCAAGGAAAATAAAGTCTTAAAATATTAAAAGCTGTTGATTTTTTCTTTGATAGAAACTACAATAAAATGTGAGAGTAGTTTAAATATTTCACAGTCTTATATTGCTGGATTAAATTTCAGTAAGGGCGGCACAATGAATAAAAAAAGATATTTTAGCTGTGAATATCAAAAAAATATATCACAAGATTAAGCAAATTCCTAATTGAGTTTGCTTATTTTTTTTGTTAAAATAGAGGAGTTAAATATGAGCAAAGAAGATGAGTTAATGGATTTTCTGAACAAAATTTTTTTTGAACCTATTCTTTGTAGCCCCCACGTGCATAAAGATATTGAGGCAGGGGTTCACAGAACGATAGACTCTTTTAAGGCACAGGACGCGGCTGGAATGATA
>JAGLQQ010000269.1 GCA_023136735.1 Candidatus Omnitrophota bacterium
AGTTATTAAAGCAAATTAAGAATGACCCAGAAGTTACTATTTAAAGAAATAATAAAACCCAAGCTAGTGTGTTATTTTAGCTTGGGTTTTATTATTAGATATTAAAAAAGTATATCTACTGTAAGTTAAAGTTTCGATTAGCGGTCTCTTTTTCCGTAGAGTCTTTTGAACGTTGATTTCTTTTGCGGCGGCTCTTTCCAGTAGTGGCTTCTTGCGGTTTGGCTAAGAGAGATCTTAGTTTTTCAATTTCCGCTTGGAGAGCTGCGTCTTTTGATTTTAAAGTCAGCAGTTCCTCTCCTAGAGTAATGTTCATATTTTTTAGAGACTCCGCATCTTTTGTTAACTCTTCGATGCTTGTGCTTGTGCCAAGGGCTGAACTAGTTGCCTTTTCTATTGTTTTTTCCATTGCTTCGTTTTTCTCTGTTTCAATGGCAAGACGTTTCTTTAAAAGGCGCTCAGATTGTTGAATAGCAGAAAGTCGGTTGCGTGATGATTTTAAATCATTGACAATAGCAGTATTGGCCTTGATTAGTTTCTCCAGTTTGCTTTCAAGGGATTCACTTTTTACAAGCTCTACTTTTTTTCGTGAATTCGATCCAATTGCCCAAAGCACGCTAATAATAGCACCAACAAGCAGTAGTAAAATAATTCTGCGTTGTGTTGACTCTCTCATTATCTTATTTCACTTCTGTCGGCTTATTCTTTATTATTGTATCAGGTAGAATTGTAATCTCAACCCGCCTGTTTTGCTGTCTGCCTTCTTTGGTTTTGTTTGAAATCACAGGCCTGAATTCACCGTATCCTACAGCGGAAAGTCGCTCGGGGTCTACATTTCTATTGTCAATTACATAGTGTAATACGCTGGTGGCTCTTGCTGTTGAGAGCTCCCAGTTTGATTTCCATTTAGATTTTTGGATAGGCATATTGTCTGTATGGCCTTCTATAGCAATATTTCTGTTTCGTACCTGGTCATTTAGAACTTTTGCGACCCTGTCTAATATAGAATAAGCATCTTTCTTTATTATCGATTTTCCTGAATCGAATAAAATCTCATCCACAAATGTTATTACAAGTCCTTTGTTGAGCATCTCCAGTCGAATCTGTTTTTCTTCGATTTCTTTTTTAAGCTTTTCTTCAAGCTCATCTCTTGCTCTCATGAGTTCAGCGCGAGCTCTTTTCTCTTCGCTAAGTCTTGTTGCTAAATCATCAATTCTATCTAAATCGCCAGGGCTTCTTTTCTGTAAAATTACGGAACATCCAGTAAGACTAATTAATAATGCTATGACGACAAAATATTTTAATTTGCTTGTCATATACACCTCCTTAGCGTGGCGATTTAATTTTTCGCCCATTGGTTTTGGTTAATTAATATAAGTTTTTAATTTTTCCCAGGTTTTTGCTCCGACGATACCATCAACTGTCAGATTATGCTCTTTTTGGAAAGCTTGAATCGCTTTTTTTGTCTTTGGCCCCAGCTTTCCATCAATCGATCCGAGATTAAAACCAGCTTTTGTAAGCGCTCTTTGGATGTCGGTAAGCTGATAGCTCTTTTTTCTTGTTCGCACGTCTTCACCGACTGCTGGTATGACTTCAGGAGCAGAGACATGAACATTTGATTTAGTTTTTTTTCGTTCGCTCGATAAAAGTTCGATATTAGCTTCTGGTTTGCTGATTATTTCAATTTCAGGTAATACAAATTCTTCCTTTTCTGCTTTTTTCACGCCCGAGGGCCTCTTGCCCATTGCGGCGGCTTGAGGGATAGTACAGGCTGTGAATATAGTAGCAAGCAAAAGTAAAATAAATGCAATGAATAATGTTTTTTTTAACAATGTCTTCCCTGGAGGTTATGAACCAGAAAGCAATCTAAATCTTATCACTTTTAACTATCAAAGTCAAGTCCTCTCAAAACGCACATCCCAATTCAATGATTATGTGGACTGGCGCTTTGCAAAATCGATAACTATGCACCACGAGTAGGTTTGCGTCCATGGTTTGCTTTTTTAGATTTCCATTTTAGTTTGCCTTTTCGGCTTCTTTTTGCCATTGTAGATTCCTCCTTAAGATTTTTATATTATATATATTGTGTCAAAAAAGCGATTTTGTCAATTACAATTAAAAATTATCTGTTAACGGCTATGTGGAAGAGGCTGCTGTAAGTGTATAATCAGAACGTTCACCTTTTTTATATAGATGAGTTCCTAAAGCCGCAATCATAGCAGCATTATCAAGGCAAAGCTCTGGAGCGGCTATCATAACCTTTATTTTCTCTTTTTTTCCAGCTTCCGCAAGGCATTGGCGAAGATAGCTGTTGCAGGCTACCCCTCCGCCGACAGATAATATTTTGATATTAAATTTTTTACAGGCTGCAATGCTCTGCACTGTAAGGGATTTAACGACTTCTTTTTGAAAAGCGTGAGCGATCTGAGCCTTAGTTTTTTTATTCCTTGTTGTGACTTTTTCCCAAGTATAAAGCACATTGGTCTTAATTCCACTAAAACTGAAATCAAAACTGTCCTTAAACCGGGCGCATTTAAAACGAAATGGTGAAGCGCTGATGCTTTGAGCTAGCTTGTCTATAGCCGGTCCTCCTGGATAGGGGAGACCCAGCATTTTTGCTACTTTGTCATATGCCTCACCAGCAGCATCGTCCCTAGTACGGCCGATTATTTTTATTTTATCGAAATCCAGTACTTGTGCTAAGCTGCTGTGTCCGCCTGAAGCAACCAGGCCTATGAACGGAAACTTAAAATTTCCTTTTTCTAAAAAAGGTGCGAATAGATGGGCTTTAATGTGGTTTATTCCCAAAACAGGCTTGTTCAATCCAAAACTTAAAGCCTTAGCAAATGATACTCCGACAAGTAGAGAGCCCATAAGACCAGGAGTGTGAGTAACACAGATGAGATCTATATCAGATAGTTTTAAACCTGCTTTTTTTAAGGCTTTTTTTGTTACTGGTGTTATGTATTCAAGATGAAAGCGGGAGGCGATCTCAGGAACAATGCCTCCGAATTTTCGATGCATATGAATACTCGAGCTTACGCAAGAAGACAGAACTTCCTTACCGTTTTTAAGTACGGCTGCTGCTGTTTCATCACATGATGTTTCAATCCCCAGTGCTATCATTTTCACCCTTTTTTAATATGGAAGGCCTTGTGTTATTTAGCAAATCAGATAAATAAACAAACCGGACTCCCTCTTTTTCCAGTTCAGGGATGACCTCTTTTAGGATATCTATGGTAAGTTCTTTAGCATGCCCGATAACAACAGCACTCCCTTTTTCTGCAGCTATATTTTTTGCTCGCATCAGCTGCCCCTTGATGTGATCTTTACTGCTCACATTATCTATGAAAATATCTCGCCTTATAAAAGCTATTTTTTTTTGCAAGGCTACCTGAGGCGAGATAGAATCATTAGACGTATAGCTGTCTAGAAAATAAAGCTCATTGTTTTTGATCTGTTCGAATAGAATATTTAAAACATATTCGCTTTCTGTTGCCTTTGAACCCATGTGATTATTTATGCCTTTTAAATATGGAATGCTTTTTATGTCATCCTTAATGATGTTTTTAATAACTTCTTCACTCATAGACGTGAAAATAGTATTTTTTTCAAGGGGATGTTTTTCGGCATTATGAGGCTCAAGGGGTAGATGCAAGATCACCTCATGACCGCCTTCATTTGCCCTCTGGGCTATCTTTGTTGAGAAGGGGAGATGAGGTAATACGGCATAGGTTAAGGGAATCCCCAAATCAAGTGATTCGCGTAAAGCTTTATTGCTGTATCCCCAGTCATCAATGACTAAAGCAATATCGGCTAGAACTATTTTTTGCCTCAGAATAAGACGATACAGCTTCAGATCTTTATAAAAGAAATCTAAAGTCAGAATGTGCTCTTTTTTTGTCAGGTTTTTTTGAATTTTCCCTAATTGCACAGGGGCAAAGGCAATGCTTGTAATAAAGGAACTTTTGATCTCAGCTAAAGACTGCTTCTGAGGCAGGAGAAATTCCTTTTTTATTGATTGTGCTTCTTTTCTGAAGCCGCTTACGCGCTGATGGGTTGTTCCAAGAGGCGCTTGTGTGTTAACCTCGTGTTCAAGGAGTATGCCCAAGGCGATTTTATCGCATTCAAATGTCATTTGAGAATAATCTGTTTTTCTTAAGAAGAAAACAGTAACCGCGATAACGGCAATCACGCCGAAAGTAATTATAGAACTAAGCTGCTTTTTTTCCATTTTAATATACAGGGAATAGAACGGTTTATTTGTTGATAAGTAAACGAGCAAATTTAATTTGTTTTTGGCAGTGCCTTATATATTTTAATTCCGTTCATGAGATTAATAGCTGCTCTAAGCTGATTATCATCTCTGATGAATTCTTCTTCCTCGTTCTCTTGTTCTTTGATATTTTTTTCAGGCATGGATCCATCAATAGATTCTATGTCTTCAGGCAGTGCGTCGTTTTCGTTGTTTAAATTATTTTTATCTTCCATTTTATCGAATACATTTGTTTCTTTTTTTGCCTGTTTATTTTCGCGTGGAGGTTCCGCATTGACGCTTATGTCAGGGATGATGCCTGTTTCATTTATCGTGCGCCCTAGCGGAGTATAATATTTAGCTGTAGTTAATCTTAAAGCCGATCCGTCGCGCATGGGAATAACGGTTTGCACGGATCCTTTGCCGAAAGATTTTGTCCCGAGGATAATTCCTCTTTTATGATCTTGAATAGCGCCGGCAACAATTTCTGAAGCGGATGCGGATCCGCCGTTAATCATAACTATAAGAGGCATATCTTTGAACTTTGTTTGTCCTGTGGCTCGATATTCGACATTCTGTTTCTGCTCGCGGCCTTTTGTATAAACTATTAGTTTGCCGGTAGGTAAAAATTCACTTACCGTTTCAACAGAAGATATTAATAGTCCTCCGGGATTATTTCTTAGGTCAAAAATAAGACTGTCCATGCCGTCCTGAGAAAGTTTCTCTAAGGCAAGATCAAGATCGCTTTTTGTTTTTTCAGAGAAATCAGTAAGTTTGATATATCCGATATTGTCTTTTAAAAGTTTTGCGTTTCTTACGGCCTTAATCTCAATAATATCTCTAGTAACAACGATCTCTTTAAAACTTTCTTCTGATTCGCGCATTATAGTCAATTTAACATCTGTGCCGGGTTTTCCTCGCATAAGCTTGACTGCTTCGGTCAAGGTCATGTCTTTGGTAATTTTAGCATCGATTCTAACAATGCGATCCTGAGCTTGAAGTCCTGCTCTGTCAGCCGGTGTTCCGTCAAGGGGGGTGATTATCGTCAGTAGGTTATCACGAATTGTGATTTCAATGCCTAAGCCTCCGAATTCACCTTCGGTTTCTACCTGTAATTCCTTAAATGTGTCAGGATCCATAAACTGGCTATAAGGGTCCAAAGCTGAAAGCATGCCCTTTAAAGCTCCATAAATAATATCTTTAGAAGCAACGGTTTCAACATAGTCATGCTGTATAGCAGTTATGGCATCAGAGAATATCTCAATCTGATGATAAAGATCATCTTCAGGATTTTTCGGTTTTGCATACACAGATTCGCTTATAAGAAACATCCCGATACACATAGAGAGGATGAGCAATATAGATATTTTTTTCCGTAACATTTTAAACCTCCAGCTTCTTTTTGATCAATGAATTTAATATCTGCGGATTTGCTTTTCCGCGGGTTTTTTTCATTACCTGACCGACAAGAAACATTAATGCTTTTTCTTTGCCGCTCTTTACTTCGTTTGCTACTTTTTCAAATTCAAGAATGACTTCGTCAATTACTGACTCTATTGCACTGGTGTCGGTAATTTGACTTAAATTTTGTTCTTTAATTATAGCAGAAGCATCTTTGCCTGTCTTTAGCATAGCTGGCAGTACCTGCTTGGCGATTTTTCCGCTAATTGTATTGCTATCGATTAATTCTAGCATAGCAACTAATTTTTCATGAGGCAATACTTCTTTTAATTTCTTTATATGGATGCTATTTGTATGTAAGCAGTTCATTATATCACCCATTAGCCAGTTGCAGATAGTTTTTGGTTGATTGTAATTTTGGGCGGCAGCTTCAAAATAAATGGCCAAATGTTTCTGCGCGCTCAAGACTCCGGCATCATAGTCACTTAATGAGTAATCAGTTATTAAGCGTTGCTTTTTTGCTTTAGGGAGCTCTGGTAATTCTCCACGAGCTTTTTCGATCGCATCTTTTTCAATGACAAAGGGCACTAGGTCCGGGTCAGGTATATATCTATAATCGTGAGCTTCTTCTTTGCTGCGCATGGAAAGTGTTTTTTGTTTTGCTTCGTCCCAGAGGCGGGTTTCCTGTATGATTGTACCTCCTTCGCGTAGAGTTTTCTCCTGACGGATTACTTCATAATTTAGAGCATCACGAACTCCTTTAAAGGAGTTCATGTTTTTTATTTCTGCCTTTGTTCCAAGAGTTGTTTGGCCTTGGGGCCTTAATGATATATTAGCATCGCAGCGTAGTGATCCCTTTTCCATGTCGCAATCAGAAACTTCCAGGTATTCGAGAATGCTCTTAAGCTGGCTCAGGTAAGAGTAAGCTTCAGCTGCGGAACTGATATCGGGCTCAGTAACAATTTCAAGCAGCGGTGTGCCTGTGCGGTTTAAATCTACAAGGCTCGCATCTTTTGTGTGTATCAGCTTTCCGGCATCTTCTTCCATGTGCGCGCGCAGAATGCGGATTTTCTTTTGTCCAGTTTCTGTGGTTATTTGTAGATATCCGTTGGAAGCAAGCGGCTTGTCATATTGAGATATCTGATAGTTTTTGGGAAGGTCTGGGTAGTAATAATGTTTTCTGTCAAATTTTAAAAAATTTGCTACTGTACAATCTAAGGCCAG
>JAGLQQ010000027.1 GCA_023136735.1 Candidatus Omnitrophota bacterium
GCACTTGCCGATACTCCACGAAAATCCCGAATACGAGGCAAGGTGATGTTTATCAAGCGATCAAGAAAATCATACATCTTTGTTTTGCGCAAGGTAACCTTACACCCAACCGGGACACCTTTTCTCAGCTTAAAATTTGCAACCGCTTTTTTCGCACGAGTAATTACCGGCTTTTGCCCTGTTATCGTCGCTAAATCTGCCATTGCCGATTCCAGGATTTTTATATCTTCCTGCGCCTTGCCAACGCCCATATTTATTACAATCTTCTGTATTTTAGGAGCTTCCATTTTACTCCTAAGCTTGAACTGCTCTACCACCTTAGCGATAACATCTTTTTCATATTTTTCTTTTATTTTTGTTGACATGTTTACACCATCTCTTGACATTTTTTACAAATTCTAGTTTTAGATCCATCATTCAAAAACTTTGCTCCTAAACGCGAAGGCTTTGAACACCTCGGGCAATGAAACATAAGGTTTGAAATATGCAGTGGGCTTTCCTTTTGCAAAATCCCACCCGGCTGATCCTGTTTTGTCTGACGAGCATGTTTCTTTACAAAATTTACTCCCTGAACAAGAACTCTATTAGTAGCTTTAGAAAAACGCAAAACTTTACCTGACTTACCTTTTTCTTTTCCACTCGTTATGTATACTGTATCACCTTTTTTTATTCTCATCTTAATTTCTTCTCTTTTTTTTATTGTTAAATTACTTCCGGAGCTAACGACACTATTTTGGTGAATTTCTTATCTCTGAGCTCCCTGGCCACTGGCCCAAAGATTCGAGTACCGAGCGGATTCTTTTGAGCATCAATAATCACAACCGCATTGTGATCAAATCTCAGGTAACTGCCATCTTTGCGTCTTATCGGCGTTTTAGTTCTAACAATTACCGCTTTAACTACTTCGCCTTTTTTTACAGCAGATGTAGGAATAGACTCTCTTACGTTACAAGTAATAACATCACCAATTATCCCGCAATTTTTTCCTGATTTTCCAATCACACCGATACATCTCACTTTTTTGGCGCCGCTGTTATCAGCAACATCTAAAACTGTTAGCATTTGTATCATTATTCAACTACTCCTTATGAACTGCAACGATCTCAAGAAGTCTCCAGCGCTTATCTTTTGATAATGGCCGAGTTTCCATGATCTTTACTTTATCACCTTGTTTGGATTCATTTTTCTCATCATGAAACTTAACATTGACAAATTTTTTAATTCTTTTCTTATATATCGGATGCTGCATAAAGCGTTCGATTCGAGCAACGCGGGTCTTGTCCATCTTATCGCCTACAACAAGGCCTACTCTCTGCTTTTGCGCTCCCTGTATCTTGCTCATTGTTTAATTCCTCTCGCTTTTCAATTATTTACTTTTTTCTTTAGCCTGAAGCTGGCTTAAAAAAGTCTTAATGCGCGCAATATCACGACGCACAAGTTTAATCTTATGTGGTTTATCCAGCTTCGATGTTTTTGACTGGAACTTCAAACCAAACAATTCTTCTTCAAGCTGCTTAAGTTTGTCATCCAGCTCAGGTTTTGCGTACTCTTTAAATTCTTTAGATTTTATTGCCATAGTTTTTCTCTTTTAATTTTTTGATTGAATTTTTCTATCTATTATTTAATTTTTTATTTCAAACTTTACACTTTTTACTTTTTACTTAAATCTGTACTCTGCTTACAAACTTAGTTTTCATCGGCAGCTTTGAAGCTGCAAGACGCATTGCCGCTTTAGCCACATCAAGCGGAATTCCTTCAATTTCAAAAATTATTCGCCCAGGCTTAACAACTGCCACCCAATACTCAGGCATACCTTTACCTTTTCCCATTCTTGTTTCTGCCGGTTTTTTAGTTACTGGCTTATCTGGGAAAATGCGAATCCATATCTTACCGCCTCTTCTTACTGATCTTGTCAATGCAACACGCGAAGCTTCAAGCTGTGTGTTCTTCACCCATGCAGCTTCTAAACATTGCAATCCAAATTCACCAAAGCTAACCTTGGAACCACCGTTAGAAGGACCTTTTCTTCGGCCACGATGTGTTTTTCTAAATTTTACTCTCTTAGGCATTAAAACCATTACTGCTTATCTCCTTCATCAACAGCTTTATCTTCAGCCTTGTTTTTTTTATCTAAAATTACATCCCCTGTATAAATCCAGCATTTTATACCGATAACTCCATATGTTGTTAACGCTTCCGCAAAACCATAGTCAATATTAGCCCTTAAGGTATGCAGCGGAACTTTTCCATCCTTATATTTTTCCGTACGAGCTATTTCAGCCCCGCCTAATCTCCCAGAGCACATTATTTTTATTCCCCCTGCCCCTGAATTACGAGAGAGTGATATTGCTTTTTTCATTGCCCTTCTAAAAGCTACTCGTTTTTCCAGCTGAAAAGCTACATTTTCAGCAACTAGCTGTGCGTCAATATTTGGATTCTGAATCTCTTTTATGTCAACGAAAATTTCCTTTTTCGTCATATTCTGCAATTCATCACGAAGACGGTCAATGTCCGCACCGCGTCTTCCGATAATTACTCCAGGACGGCCTGAGAAAACAATCACCCGTAATCTTTTTGTTGCACGCTCTATTTCTACTTTAGATACATTAGCTTGAGAAAAGTTTTTCTTTATGAATTTTCTGATTTTTAGGTCTTCCAAAAGGTTCTTAGGGAACTCTTTGCGCTTGGCAAACCATCGAGACTTCCAATCTTTAATGTATCCTAATCTAAAACTTAACGGGTGTACTTTTTGTCCCACTTTTCCTCCTCGATACAACGAATTTATTTAGTATCTTTTATTTTTTTGCAGTCTTATTTACAGCCGGTTTTGCTTCTTTTTTAGCTTTTACAGGCTTTTCTGCTTTCTTTGTAACTTTTTTACCCGGAGGCTGAACAGCCTTAGGTGCAACTTCTTTCTTATCAAGCTCAATAGTAATATGACTTGTTCTTTTAAAAATTCTTGAACCGCGCCCGAACGCATTAGCCATGAATCTCTTCCATGTCACTCCTTCGTCAGCACAGATTTTAGAAATAAACAGTCCGTCTTCCGCTATCCCTTTATTCTTGGCATTAGCAATAGCAGAACGCAGCAGTTTAGAAACAGGCTCCGCTGCTCTTTTGTGCGTATTGCCCAAAATAGATAAAGCTGTATTTGCCGGTTTTCTTCTAATTAAATCTAAAACCAATCTTACTTTTTGTGCTGAAATTCTGATATGTCGTGCTTTTGCCTTTGCTAACATTGTTTAGACCTCTTTAATGAGAGCATTATTTAGATTCCTTTGGTTCGCTAAATAATCTACTCGAATTAAACCCCGACTTCTAATCTATTATTTCCGCGAAGTATGCTCTTTATTCTACAATTAAACTCTATTTCTTTATCCACACCTTCTTATAGAAAGCGGGGTATATTCAAACCTTATGATTTGCGCTAACTGCTTTACGCAAATCATATTTTCATTTACTTCTTCTGTTCCGCCTGCTTTGCCTTAACACCGCTGTGCTTACGGAAAAGTCTTGTCGGAGAAAATTCACCAAGTTTATGTCCAACCATATTTTCCGTCACAAACACAGGCAAAAAAGACTTGCCATTATGAACTGAAAAAGTGTACCCGACAAAGTCAGGAGTGATAGTTGAACGCCTAGACCAAGTCTTTATTGGCTTTCGGTCATGGTTCCTCGACATTTTCTCAAATTTTTTCAGTAACTTTGGATCAATGTATGGACCCTTTTTTATTGAACGTCCCATATGCTTTTAATCTCCTACTAATTCGACTATTTTGAACGACGCTTACTTGGGCGGCGTTTTACAATAAATTTATTTGAAGCTTTCTTGCCTTGTCTTGTCCTATAACCTTTTGTCGGCTTACCCCAAGGAGATACAGGATGCGGATTTCCCTGGCCAGCCTTACCTTCTCCACCACCATGAGGATG
Organism: Candidatus Omnitrophota bacterium; assembly: GCA_023136735.1. Classification (GTDB taxonomy): domain Bacteria; phylum Omnitrophota; class Gorgyraeia; order B26-G9; family B26-G9; genus JAGLQQ01. Next base: position 3,931 of record JAGLQQ010000027.1, read on the forward strand.
GTCAACCGGATTCTTGGCTACACCCCGCACATTGGGTTTTCTTCCCAACCAGCGTGCTCTTCCAGCCTTACCAAGTGATATTTTTTCATGGTCCGGATTACCCACCTGACCAATGACCGCGTAGCATGCGATAGGTACAAGTCTTATTTCACCGCTTGGCATTTTAATATGCGCATATTTACCTTCTTTTGCCATTAGCTGTGCGGCAGTACCCGCGCTTCTTGCTAAAATTCCTCCGCGACCAGGCATAAGTTCTACATTATGAATCAATATACCAAGCGGCAAATTTTTAATCGGCAATGCATTGCCCGGCTTTATTTCGACATTTACTCCGGACATCACTTCATCATTAACCTTGATATCATTCGGAGCAATAATATATCTCTTCTCTCCGTCCGTATATTGCACTAAGGCAATGCGGCATGACCGGTTCGGATCATATTCAATTGACAAAACCGTTGCTGCCATATCATATTTATTACGCTTAAAATCAATAATACGATACCGTCTTTTATGTCCGCCCCCACGATTACGGCAAGTTATTCTACCCTGTGAATTTCTTCCGCCTGTCTTTTTTAAAGCAACAGTTAAAGACTTTTCCGGCTTGCTTTTAGTGATCTCTGCAAAATCAGATCCTGTGCGCCAGCGTAAAGATGGAGTTGTTGGTTTATAACGTTTGATGCCCACTATTTATTCTCCTTAACGAACCCTAATGTTTTAGGGTGAGTTAATCTCGAGCTTTTTAAAGCGAGAGATCTTATTTTTAAGCTAATTTGATTTTTTGCCCTTTTTGCAGTGTAACTACCGCTTTTTTCCATTCCGGAGTTTTTCCAGTTTTATACCGAACTCTTCTTTTCTTACCCGGCATTGTAGCGGTATTGATATTTTGCACTTTTACTCTATAAATAAATTCAATTGCATCTTTGATTTGAATTTTGTTCGATTTTTTATCTACACAGAAAATATATTTATTCTGTATTTCCATGTCAGTACCTTTTTCTGTACGCAATACATATTTAATTATTCTGAATGGATTCTGCACTGCTTTTTATTCTCCCTTTTGCAAACGAGCTGTCAGCCCGTCAAGTGCTTTCTTGGTGATTATAATATTTTTATGCAATAAAACATCAAGCGCATTGATCATTTCTGGACGTTTTAAATCAACATCTTTAATGTTCCTCGATGAACGCACTACGCTTGCCTGTGCATTATCACAAACAAAAAGTGTTTTTTTCTCTAAGTTTAGAGCCTGGATTATCTTGGTAAAATCCTTAGTCTTACCTGAGTCCACCTTCAACTCTTCAAGTATTTTGACCAGGTTATCATTAAGCCTTGAGTTCAAACTGCAAATTAAAGCCTTTTTTTTCATTTTCTGAGGCAACTGATAAGAATAGTCGCGTGGATGAGGACCAAAAACAATACCGCCTTTTTTCCAAAGAGGACTGCGAGATGAACCTACTCGCGCCTTACCTGTTCCCTTTTGACGCCAAGGCTTTGAATTTCCACCGCTTACATTAGCACGAGTTTTGGTGCTGGCTGTACCCTGGCGCTTGTTGGCCAGGTACATAACGGTTGTCTGGTGCAACAATGACTTATTGACTTTACCATCAAAAACTTTTTCATCTAGATCGACTTCTCCGACCTCTTTTCCAGCTAAATTATTTATAGGGAGTGTAAACATTTTACTTCTTCTTTGCCTTTCTAACTTCCAGATAAGATCCTTTATGTCCGGGGACGGCACCTTTTACCATCAGGATGTTCTTTTCTTTGTCAACTTTAATAATCTCTAAGCTCTGCACAGTTGTTCTGCGATGCCCCATATGTCCGGGTAAAGCATGTCCGCGCAATACGCGTCCTGGAGTGGTAGTCGCACCTATAGAACCCGGGCCTCTGTGATTCATACCACCATGAGTTCTTGGTCCACCGCTCCAACCATGTCGTTTCATCCCGCCCTGAAAACCCTTACCTATGGACATGCCGCTAATATCCACAAAATCACCCTCTTTAAACAGATCAAGGTCTATTGCCTGCCCAACCTCAAATTGCTCGTCATCCTCGATGTGGATTTCGCGCAAAAATTTCTTAGGTGTTACATTGGCTTTTTTAAAATGCCCCGCTAATGCCCTTGTCGTGCGTTTTTCTTTTTTGTCCAGATAGCTAAGCTGTACTGCCCTATAGCCCTCTTTATCTTTTTCTTTTATCTGCACCACATAACACGGACCAGCGATTATAGAGGTAACCGAAATACATTTTCCGTCCTCTTTAAATATCTGTGTCATTCCTGCTTTTTGTCCTAATATCCCTAACATCTATTTACCCTTATCCTGCATTTATTTTCTTTTATTATTTAACATCTAAATTTTTTACTTACTACTTGATCTCTACATCAACTCCAGCCGGCAAATCCAGTCTTTTCAGAGCATCTATTGTCTTGGCTGTGGGTTCAATGATTTCAAGCAAACGTTTATGTATTCTCAGCTGAAATTGCTCACGCGATTTTTTATCAATCACTGGAGAGCGCAACACTGTATATAGTGACTTCCTAGTTGGAAGAGGCACAGGGCCGGAAATTTTTGCTCCGGTTCGTTTAGCTGTATTTACAATCTCTTCTGCAGACTGATCCAGCACACGATGGTCATAAGCCTTTAACCTTATTCTAATTTTTTGTCCTGCCATCTTCTTTACCCTCTTCCTATTCAATAATGTCCGATATAAC
>JAGLQQ010000270.1 GCA_023136735.1 Candidatus Omnitrophota bacterium
CAGACCTGTGTATTGGCGGGTTTTCCGAATTCTATGCTGCAGCCGCAGAAGGCTTTTGTGTTAATATCTAATTGTACGTGGACTTCAAGTCCGATAACTGTTTCGTAGTTCATAATAGTTCCGTATTGAATTTTGAGTATTGTGTATTGCGTTTAAAAATATTCCTAACTGCTTTTCTATTTTTTGCTTTGTTTTTAAATTCATAACTAATAACTAGTAATTTATCACTTCTTTTGTGTCCTTTGTCCCAGCGCTTGCTTGCCAAGCATTAAGGAGGGAAGCGGTTGTCCATCGGACTTCGTTCTTTTCTCTTGCTACTTGTTACTTTCTACTTGCATTCAGGGATGCGTGTGTGCCAGTCTGTTTGTTCTTGGTAAGCATGTGCTACCTTAAAAAGCATTTCCTCATCAAATGGTTTGCCAAGAATCTGCAGCCCTATAGGAAGATCACTGCTGGTAAATCCGCAAGGAATAGACATCGCTGGAATCCCGGCCAAGTTTGCTGAAATTGTAAAAATATCAGACAGATACATAGACAATGGATCACTTGTCTTTTCTCCGATTTTAAAAGCTCCGGTCGGAGAAGTGGGGGTGATTATACAATCAAAATTTTTAAATGCCTTTGAGAAATCTTCGGCTATCTTTGTCCTTACCTTTAAAGCTTTCAAATAATACGCATCATAATAACCGCTTGAGAGAACATATGTACCAAGCAAAATACGTCTTTTTGCTTCATCTCCAAAGCCTTCGCCGCGTGTCTTTGAATACATGTCGATAAGTGCACTTTCTGAAGATTTATTTAAGTTGCTTGTTCTATGTCCGTAATGCATGCCGTCAAATCTGGCCAAGTTTGAGCTCGCTTCTCCGGGGGCTACGATATAGTAAGTTGCCACAGCATATTCTGTATGAGGTAAACTGATTTCCTCAATATGAGCTCCGAGTTTTTTTAGAACCTCGATTGCTTTAGCAAGAGCATTCTTTACATCAGGGTCAATGCCTGAAATCAAATACTCTTTTGGTATGCCGATCTTTATTCCTTTAATATCTCCTGTGAAGCTTTTTAAAAAATCAGGCACAGCGATATTTACACTGGTGGTATCTTTTTTGTCATAGCCGCTGATTATATTCATTAGCAGCGCGGAATCTTCAATGTTTTGAGTTAAAGGGCCGATTTGGTCAAGGCTTGACGCAAAGGCGATCAAGCCATAACGAGATACACGGCCATAAGTAGGTTTTAGCCCGACAACTCCGCATAAAGAAGCTGGCTGTCTTATTGATCCTCCTGTATCTGATCCTAGGGACCAGGGAGTAAGGCGAGCAGCAACTGAAGCAGCTGATCCTCCGCTTGATCCTCCGGGAGCATAATTAGTGTTCCAAGGGTTGCGGGTTGGGCCATAGCAGGATGTTTCACAGGAAGAACCAAAGGCAAACTCATCCATGTTCAGTTTTCCTAAAATTACTGCGCCTTCGTTTTCTAATTTATCAATAACTGTCGCGTTATAAGGAGGTTTAAAACCTTTGAGAATTTTTGAAGC
>JAGLQQ010000271.1 GCA_023136735.1 Candidatus Omnitrophota bacterium
AGTCAATATAAACGGATAAAGAAAAAGATACCGTCTTCGGAAAAATGTTTGTAAATAGGTTATAATGTTTGATTGCATATAAATATCTCCTTACCTTCTTTCTTATTTAGATTGACCGCACGAACCTGATTGCAAAGCTTAAAAGATCCGATTACAGCGATATAATATCAGCTTAATCAAGAATGGTCCTAATGTTATCTTCTTGGCTCATCCCTATACAAAACATCTTCCTCATAAGTAGAGTAGGCTGTTGAACTCTGATAAAAAGGAGCAACTATCTGACTAAGCACTGTACTTATCTTGTATAAAGCAGTTGAAGGCAGATAAACAATATCTCCTGTCTTTAAATCATAATTGTTTTTCACTTCTCCACCGTAAATCAGATTAAGGAGATTGATTTTTTTTGTAATTGGCTTTTGTCCCTCCATTGGACGTATTATAACAGCACGACGCAGCGATGCGATATTTTCTCGCGGCAGTCCTGCATCCATAACTGCCTCCCTCACTGGCATAAACTCAGCTCTCATGCTATATCTTCCAGGGCGTGCCACCATACCCACAACATATATAACTTTACTATTATAACCCACAATGGAAACATCAACATCAGGAGATTCCACATAAACACTTAAAGCGGAAGTCAACTTTGATGCCGCATCTATTTTAGTCAGTCCTGTTAGATCTATATCTCCGATAAATGGATACTGTATCTTGCCATTAGCGCCAATCGGGAATCTTCCGCTAAATTCAGGATGACGGCGTACATTGATCTCTATCACATCGTCTTTACCCAAAGTATATTCACCGGCAAATTCTTCTTTTCTTATTGAGTTTTGCTTGCGAAATGCTTTTTTTGCCTGTCTTGACTGTGCTACTGTAAACTCCGCATTTTCTTTCATCTCATTTTGAGCAAAAACAGGCAAAGGCTGCATGATCAAAACACCGATAAAACTGATATATAATACCTTTAAAGTTCTTAAAATATTAACTTTCATTTTTCCCCCCATAGTTATTAAAATATCGCTTCTTTGAATTCTTTAAGCCCTTTTAGATCATCAGATGTATAGAATCTCCATCCCCGCCAGTCCCTTTTTGCCTTTTTAACTTTACCTGATTTCTCCCAGCGCATAAGCGTCTTGGGGGCTACTTCCAGCTTTTCGGCTGCCTCAGAAATGCTCAATCTTCCGTTCATGGTTCTACTCCTTTGTTACGAGTTAGCCTGTTGGCCAGTAAGCCAGTCAAGCCCGTTAACAATCTCATTTTCTGCCTTGTAAATATCTGATAAACCCACTTATTAATTTTCTAATTTCTTAGGCATGAGAATATATGTCTTGAAATATTGCTTTATCAACATACCCTATATCCAAAGCCATATACATAATGCATTGCACTTCTGAGCATGATCTTTTGGAGTAAGAAAGAAATCTACAAAACTCTGTTTTGCTTGAACTATCAAACCCTTCTGCTATATTGTTCATTATTGACACCGAAGCCCGTTGAATCTGATCCCTAAGTCCCCAGTCTTTTGAAAAAGCTCCTTCAGAAGTTATCGAATAAATTACCTTATTAAGCTCACGAGCCTTTTTCCATGATTCAATATCTTCAAACCTATTTATCTTCATATCCATTTCTCACTGGCTAACCGTCTAACTGGTTAACTGAAAACTGGGGTAGACTGTCCATATTTGCAATAGAATGTACTACTGAAAGCATCTTGCGTGCCAAGTAGAGCCAATTCGTCTTATTGAGCATTAATTCATTATATTACAAATAGTTATGATTGAGAATTATTTTATTCAGCTCAATAAAACATGCACTATTCAGTCTACTGTGTTAAATTTTAACATACTGTTGTGTAAAAAAATGGACAGTCATGGCTTGTCCAGGACAGTCCTACAATGCTATTGACTAAGAAATACAAGAAAAATAAGTATACACGAGGTTTGAAATTTTGCAAGAGAACGCAAAAACAGTTATGAGTGACGAAAATAGTTATGAATTATGAGTTACGAATTACGAATGAAAAGCATAAAGCTGGAAAAATAGTTATGAGTGACGAAAATAGTTACGAATTATGAGTTATGAATTACGAATGAAAAGCATAAAGCAGGAAAAACAGTTATGAATTATGAGTTATGAATTACAAATGAAAAGCATAAAGCAGGAAAAACAGTTATGAATTACGAATTATTAATTACGAGTGAAAATCATTGAACGGGAAACGGTTGAGGTTGCGCCCA
>JAGLQQ010000272.1 GCA_023136735.1 Candidatus Omnitrophota bacterium
GTCTTCGGTTGCGGTTGCGATGCCCGTATCGTCTAAAAAAGGCAGTGTTTGCGGTAAATACTTAAAAATAAATACCGTTTGAAACTGATAAAAATCCTCGTCTTCGGTTGCGGTTGCGATGCCCCCTCCATAAAGCTTGGCGGACAGGCGTATCGTCTTACGGTTATCGGTTTCGGCTTTTAAAATCTGTCCAGGCAATCCCCAGATTGTATAATTGCCTGCTTACCTTATCATATGCATCCATTAATTGATCACAAAGTTTTACATCTATATACTTAGGGTAAATATCACGTGCTTGATTTATACTAACCCCTGTTTCATTACTTTCTGCCATAGCATCATCAATATATTTTTGGAATCCTGCTTTCTGATGCTTCTTCGCGTAACCCTCAGAAATTAATCGCGGTATCGCTTTACTTGAACGTCTCAATTGATCTATTAAATCAAACTTCTCACACTTAGGTAATTTTGGAACTATTTCTTTCATTACAAGCAACATTGCCGTGTAGCTATTTTGATACACATCTAGATCACGATAACTCGTTATTTTCTTCTTCTCATCCACTTTTTAACCTTCAACTTTTAATCCGATACGCCTGTCCGCCAATCTTTAAGGCGGGAGCTATCAGCTATCGACTATTAGCCATCAACCAGATTACTTTTTCCTTTTTACTTTTTCCTTTTTACTTGCTGAAGCATTTAGTAATTCAGCTTCAGTAGCTCTTCCTGCAATTGATCCATCTTGAAATAATTATAGCGTCTGTTACTATTCTTATCTTCATTAGAAAAAAGCGATTTAATAAAAAGACCCAAAAACCCAGGAGAAACCTTGTACTTCTGCATATATTCTACAGCCGCTACGCGCGCCTCAACCGTTTCATCATTTTTAATAAGATATGTTATCCAGCTAAAATAGTTCTTTTTTAGTTTATTCTTTAATTCCTTTTTATACTTCTTTTTACCTATAGCGAAATCGTTCAGCAGATAATCAAGATAATCAATACGTTCTTTCATATTATAATTAAGATAATAGGATATTTTGTGCGGATCAAAAAACTTACCTACAAGTACCTTTTTAATGCATCCTAATTTGTAATTACCAAGCATTCTGAAAAAAAGATCGAAATCAGCATATCCGCTCATCCCGTCATCAAATGGCCCATGTAATAAATAAGCTTCATTACGGATAAGCATCATTGAAAATAATTTTTGACAGCTATTGATAAAGTAACTACGCGCTTCATCAACAAGAAATGATTCACCGTTTTGTTTATCTTTAAAAAAATCTTTAAACTCAAAAAAAGAATCCTTTACAATCCCTGTTTTATTGAAAACATCAAAATCACTGCACACAGCAAAAGCTTTTTCATTTCTTTCGAGAAAAGCGACCTTTTGTTCAAGCGCGCCAGGCTGCCAGACATCACCAGCAGCAAGCACAGCAAAATAGCTGCCTGTTGCCATTTTCAGGCTTTCATTAAGTATTCTTGCCCTGCTATAGTGCTTTTGATTGAATGTAAAGTTGATCTTGTATTTATAAACTCCCAGTTTTTCCTTCAGTTTATCACTCGCATCATTTACAACAAGATAGATCTCGATATTTTTATAAGTCTGATTCAATATGCTCTCAAAAGTGTTCTTGAGCAGATCACCAGAGTCTCTACTAAAAATTATAAAAGTTGTTTTTTCGCTTTGGTGCAGCATTATTGGGTTCCTTCATTATAATATTAGCGGATAGCGTTTAGCGATTAGCGTTTAGAAAAGCTAAAACACTCATTAACTATCAGCCTTTAGTTTCTTAATATAAACTGTTAATAATTTCATTACTTCGACAACTAAACTATTTAATTTATTAAAATCAACTTCCTTAAAAAAACCTAAATCGTTGCAAATGCAAATTTGTGTATCAAGTTCTGCCGCAGATCCCAGAGCAATCTTTAAGAATTGCACATATTCTTTCGATCCCCTCATGTATCCTTCTGCAATATTAGAAGGGATAGAGACCGCACTACGTCTTATCTGAGATGTAATCCCATATATCTCCGATTGAGGAAACCCTTTTGTTAATTCGTAAATTAACTTTACAACTTCGTAGCTTTTCTTATAAGCAACTAATTCTTTATGGCTTGAAATCTTCATGTTTAATTA
>JAGLQQ010000273.1 GCA_023136735.1 Candidatus Omnitrophota bacterium
TAGTAGTATAATTGAAATCTATTTTGAATCGGGATTCAAGAAATAAAATTATAGGAAAGGGGAAAATGGAAAAGTTAACAATAGTTTGGAATGATAGGATTGTCGAAATATTTAGTCTTTTTTGGGATTCGATTGTTTTTTGGAGAAGCATGAGTCTGTTCTTCATAGGGGGATTGATACTGGCTTTTATTTGTAAAGATAGTATTAAGCGCGCGTTATTAAAGGAAGATGCCTATAAGCATGATAAAGAGATCTTTCGTCTGTTTGATTTAATAATGCCTGAAAATAAGCTTAATGATATCCTGGGTTTACTTGAGAAAAAGTATTTCTATGATGAAAAATCAGGTGATTATATTGATAAATTCCGGGATTCTCTGAAAGAAGAAAGTCGACAATATGTCAACGCGAAAATTAAGAAAGCGGCTATCGCGCTTGGCGGGGCAATAAAGCTTCTGGGAGAATTTATTGATAAGAATTTTGTGACTTTCCCTGACGGATATGATGGTGGAACTTCTCCAGCCGGGAGATATCCTAATCCTGAAATTGACGGCGGAGGCAATAGACAAGAGAAAAATGAAAATAAGTTTGTTGATTTTGAAGAAGAACTTAAAATACTAACTGGCTCCGCGAGGAATAAGTATCAAAAATATAGAAGCAGTATTAAACAAAATCTGCACCTTTAACTGATAATTTATTCGATGGATTTAAAATATAAAATTAAGCGAAGGCCTAGAAGAAAAACTCTGAGTATTGTAATATCCTCGGATAATCGGATTGTGGTTAGGGCTAATCAAACACTGCCTGATGGCGCGATAGCTGAATTTGTTGAAAGTAAAAGAGCCTGGATCAGTAAAACACTTAAATTCAATGATACTTACCTATCGTTGTATATCCCAAAAAAGTTTATAGATGGGGAGAATTTTCTCTATCTTGGAGGAGAGTTTACTTTACGTATCGAAAGAGGAAAGAGTGAGACAGCTGTTTTAATCGATAGTATGGTTTTGGTCATGCTGCCGAATTTCATAAAAACCCCTTTTGATTATATTCAAGGCAAATTGGTACAATGGTATACAGCTCAGTCTTATATGATTCTTAAGGAGCGGGTGGGTGTATACAGCCGTATTCTTAATGTTGAGGCCAGGAGTATGAAAATAAGAACGCTAAAGCGAACCTGGGCTAATTGTTCTCGTCTTGGAGTGCTTACCTTTAGCTGGAGGCTTATAATGGCACCTCTAACTATAATAGACTATGTTGTCGTCCACGAACTGGCGCATCGAATACATCATAATCACTCTGCAAGATTTTGGAAGCAGGTAGAGAAGGTCATTCCTGATTACAAAGTCTGCAAAAAATGGTTAAGAGAGAATGGAAGAGACTTCCACTGGTGAGTGAATGGAAAAAACAGCGCTGAAAAAAATAAAAGCAAAGTTAAAAGCTAATGCTAATAGCAAAAAATCAAAGATTCTTCAGTCTTTCTTTAAGACGGGGATTGGTGAGTATGCCCAAGGTGATATTTTCCTGGGGGTTACAGTGCCCAAGACGAGAGAGATAGCAAGGGAATTTATTGATTTACAGAAAAACGATATTAGAGAGCTGCTTAAATCAAAATATCATGAGCAAAGACTATTAGCGCTTTTAATCATGGTCGAACAGTTTAAAGGGGCAAATCAGACTCAAAGAAGCCAGCTGTATAAGATCTACATTAAAAACACTAAATACATCAACAATTGGGATTTAGTTGATTTAACTGCTCCTAAAATTATCGGAGAGTTTTTAACTAAGAGCAATAGGCAAATACTATATCAGTTTGCCTTATCAGATAAACTTTGGGAAAAAAGAATTTCAATTATCGCGACATTTTGTTTTATTAAAAATAATGATTTTAAGGATACATTAAAAATTTCCAGGATTTTACTGAATGACGCTCATGATTTAATCCATAAGGCAGTTGGCTGGATGCTTAGAGAAGTAGGTAAGAGGGACTTAACGGCAGAGGAAGCATTTCTTAAAAAGTATTACAAACAGATGCCCAGAACTATGCTTAGATATGCTATTGAGAAGTTTCCTCAAGATAAAAGACTGGCTTATTTAAAATCTCAGATATAAGCTCTAACTCCTAAATAGAATTAGAAGG
>JAGLQQ010000274.1 GCA_023136735.1 Candidatus Omnitrophota bacterium
ACTTCACTTATACAATATTCTTCACCTTTAATGCGAAAGAACCTTAAAAATAATTAAAAACACCAATTTAATTATTGACACGGTATGAGCTTAGAGGTATACTTTATTCAAGGAGAAAAACTCAAGGATGGGACCTACTAGTAATCTATTTAAAATAACTTTTTTATTTTCTTTAGTTGTTCATGCTGTTTTTTTCCTACCGTTATCTAAGATTAACAAACCGAAAAAAGAGCACACACAACAGCTGAAGCTTTCCTATATAGCACAAGATGTTCCCGCAAAAAAAAAGATCGCTAGGTTTAAGCATAAAAAAATAAAACTCAAAAATAAGCAGCTTCGAGCTGATAAAAAAATTATCGCGAAACTAACGGATAATTCAGGTATTAAAAAACAGCCAATTCAAAAGAAATTTCCTCAAGCCATAAAAAAAAATGAGAGTAACGGTAATACACTTGTAGATCTGAAGAAAAATAAGCAGATTTCTACGGTTCCCGGTGAACTTGTTAAAAAAGAACTCTCCAAGAATAAAAGTTATATCAGTTATTACAAATTAATTAATGAACAATTGAGACAAGCAGTAATCTATCCGGCGTATTTTTCTGAAGGGGAGATTGGTCTAAGTTTTATCTTGGGATCCGACGGAAAATTGAAAGATGTGAAAGTTATTAAGACTACTGCCGCGGGAAGTGAAATACTCAAAGAAACCGCAATGCAAATAGTCAAAAAAGCATCGCCTTTTCCACCATTTCCGAAAAACCTGCAACAAAAACAGCTGACGTTCAATATCGTGTTTTGTTTTAAAGAAAACAGCTAAATTAATTCTTTATTTCGCGATTCAAAAACTGACTTATGTACAAAAAGAGATTTTACCGTACAAAAACATACAATGTTGACCTTGTAACTTTCAATGTCAGATATTTCGAAAGTAATCTGCAAGTCTACGCTCAAACTGATTTAAGAGAAATTGCTTTAGAATATTTGCGTAATATCCATACCCAGGTTAGTGTTTATTGCAAAAACCATCCTGAGTTTGAAAAATCGCTTAGCCCGGTTAAAATTAAACGCAAAGCACCTGAAATAATCAAGAGAATGCATAAAGCAGCAAAACAAGCAGATGTCGGGCCAATGGCAACTGTTGCTGGTGCAATTGCCCAAGCAGTTGGGGAAAAGTTGCTTATTCATAGCCGGGAAGTCATAATTGAAAACGGTGGTGATATTTTCATTGCGGTCACTAAGCCCAGAATTATAGGTATTTTCGCGGGAATAGGTAATGTCTATAATCAATTAGTAATAAACATTGAGCCTGAGCAAACTCCTTGCGGCATATGCACCTCAAGCGGTAAATTCGGACATTCTTTAAGTCTGGGGCAATCATGCGCAACAATAATTATTTCAAAGTCTTCTACATTAGCTGATGGCTATGCAACCCATTTTGGAAATATAGTTAATACACCCTTAGATATTGATTTTGCTTTAAAATCCGCTCGCAGGAAAAAAGACATTAAGGGTATTATTATCATAACTAACACAAAAATGGCAGCTTATGGTAATTTCACTTTTGACATTCACTTTTGATGTCCTGTCTCTAACTCCTAAATAGAATTATAGAAGGGAAGCTAGAGGCAGAAGTATAAACACTTAGGCATTGTTGCAAAACGCGCATCTGAGGCG
>JAGLQQ010000275.1 GCA_023136735.1 Candidatus Omnitrophota bacterium
CATGGGCAGACTGTGTATGTGACTGTGGATGCTCAAGATTTAGCGAGCTAAATCTTGGTCAATAGTCGATGGCCAATGGTCGATAGTAAATCAAATAGAAGAAAAAGGTGAGCGGTTGCGATGCCCGTATCGTCTAAAACGGCTAGAAGCAGGAAAAGCAGGAAGCGCTTTGCGCTTAGGTGATGGCTAATAGTCGACAAATGACAGAAATAAATAAAGGAATAAATGAAAGGAAGAAAAGTATAAAATAATAATGTAAAACTATTGGCTATGGACCATGAGCAATTAGCTGTTTAGTTGAAGTCCAAAAAAAGGGCGCTTTCTGAAAGGGGAGCGCCTGTTCCTTTTAACTCAGTATTGGGTATAGAGTATTGCGTAGAAACTGATTGTTTTATAATGGGGTAAAAGTATTGGAGGATATTTTTTTATCAAATTGTTCAAATGTTATAAAGGATATAATACAAGAATTGTATTTTATTCTAGTAGTTATTGTTTCATTAATAACATACGCATGTTTAATATTTTTATATCGTAATAAAAATCGTTTAAGCCCCTTAGGGATTTCTGGTTTTGTAAGTTTACTCTTAACTTCAATAGGCAGAGGCTTGCGATTTTTAAGCAGAATAAAGTCAACCTCATCGCCATCCTTAGTCCGCCAGAATTTTATTTCTATATTGGGGCCAATAATAGTTTGTAATTTCAGAAGAACAAAACTTTCAAAAATTACACCTTTGTCGGGGCGATTTGATACTCGCGAGAAATCCTTTAAAATAGCGTTTCTTATGCCTAAATCAAATAAGTAAGTTTTGCATGATTTTTTAAGTTCATTGCCAAGATTCTTCGAATAGCTGTAAACACGAAAATTCACATAGGTTTCCTCTAGAATATCCAAGTATCTATTTACAGCTTTGGAACTTAATTTTATCTGGTTTGCTAATGAGTGGACTGAAATTGCCGATCCTTGATTCTCGGCTAAAAGATAGAGAAGATGATTGAATGCTCTGATATTTTCTTCCTTAATCAAGGATTTTATGTCCTTTAGGATATAACTGCTTAAAAGCTCAGATAGAATCTGTTGTTTTCTTTTCTCTGAGAGAGTTTTGGTTAATCCAGGCATGCCTCCGTATTGCAGGTACTTGAGCAGAGTAATTTTTTTGTTATGAGCAGTGATTTCAGATAATTGCAAAGGGTAAAGCCTAAATAAAAACCTTCTTCCAGCTAAACTTTCCTTAAGATGTTTATGTATTTCTAATGAGGAGGATCCAGAGCAGAATATCTTTATAGGTATATTGTCATCATAAATGGCCTTGAAAATCTTGGAGGCGTTTTGTATATATTGAAATTCGTCAATGAATACTGTTTGTCCGGAAGATTGAATTTTATTGATAATTTCCCGTGGGTTTTGGTTAAATCCCGCAAGCACTTGGGGCTGCTCTAGGTCAAAAAAATGGGTTATGTGTCCAGATTGTTCAATTATTTTTTGTAATTGCTTTAAAAGGGTTGTTTTGCCAACCTGTCTTGCTCCCAGAATAATGTTAATTTCCGGTTGGTTGATTTCTTTTTTTAATTTTCCCAATAAATAACGATTAATCATAACATTTACTAATTTAACCCATTAGGTCAAAAAAGTCAAGATTTTATTTCACAGATTTTACAAGTAATTGAACTGAGAAATGAGTTATGAATTACGAAAATAGTTATGAATTATGAGTGAAAAGCAGATTTAGCTTGTAGCTAAATGGCTGATGGCTAATGGTCGATGGCTGATAGCTTATGGGAAAAGCAGAAAAAATAGTTATGAATTACGAATTATGAATGACGAGTGACGAAAATAGTTATGAATTACTAATTATGAGTTGGCGATTAGCATCGCAAGTTACGAATTACTAATTATGAATGACGAGTGAAATAAGATAGCCGAAGGACGAGAGACGACCGCCCGCCAGAAAGCGGCGAGGCTGGGATGAGGGATGCAAAAGCAGTTATGAGTTATGAATTATGAGTTATGAATGAAAAGTGTGCTATCCTGAAATAGGTTGACAGAAAAAGAGGGAGAAATTAGCCTATGAAGGATCAGAAAAGGATAGTAAAATATAGCAGAGCATTCAAACAAAAAGTAGTAAAAGATGTGCTATCCTGAAATAGGTTGAC
>JAGLQQ010000276.1 GCA_023136735.1 Candidatus Omnitrophota bacterium
TGGGCTTTTCCTCCAGCTTCGTTAGATTAAAAAATAATAAATTTTTTACATATTCCCCCCCCCATAAAATAGACTGTAAGCAACTCGCATCTTATTGGAAATAATCACGTTGCATCGATGCTATTTGGCTTGATATTGGCTTATTTTAGTGTTGCAGGATACTGAATATAATGATATACTTTATAGAATTTTAATAATCCTTAAAAGGGAGAGTATCGTGACGCTTCGGTTAAAAATTATAACGTTACTAGTAGTTCAAGCATTTATTGTTATGGATGTGGTTGTTTGTAGAGAACTTATAGATATTCCATCTAAAAACCATGCATACCTCAAGGATGTGGGGAATCATCAAAAGGATACACTTTCGCCTCAAGTAACTATTGATTTACAACTATTTCAGCAAGCTTATTATAGCTATATTCAAGATACAACAAATAAAATCCCAAAACAAAATCTATTTTATGATAGAAGTAGGTTTATGCCATTCCTTAACCTCATTGAAGCTGATAGGTTATATGACATTGAAGAAGATGAAGAAAAAAATTTATTCTTAAAAACAAATAAGGGCATATATTGTTTACGCGTTACTCATGAATTAATTGATGGGGTAACTGTTGAAAGAATTAAAGATTCAGCGGGAAATTTATGGAAAAACAGAGAAGATTTTACCAAAATAGAATTAATTAAAACGCAATATGATATTCCCTTGCCAGAGCCTTTTTTAATAAAATCAATTCCTTTTGACTCCTTCACTATAACAGAGATTGTAACACAAGCTGAAAAAGTTATTGATATGATTATCAGTGATAATGACTACGACCGCACCACTATAAATGCTTTATTAAAATTAAAACAAAAAATCATTGGTGGCGAGCGCATAGAGCCTTTACCCCACAATACAAAAGGTAATGATGCTAAATTTTGGAATCAGGATATTAATAATATTTCTGGTGGATTTATAGGGAAAAATTGGAATGATCCTATACCTCAAATGGAATCCATTTCTTATCTTTATAGATTAATTTTAGAAATTGTAGATTATTGGGACACAGGCAATGATCCATTTGCAAAAACCAAGGATAAGGAATTAGAAACAACACTCAATAATATGCCAGCTATACTAACAAAACTTGAGCAATCAAAAAATCCATTGTCTTTCTTATTGCTCAATAGCCTTTGGGAAAATAACTTCGATCCTATAAATCCTGTTTCCGAGGGGCAAGAGCTGCTTGTAAACGATATTGATATAGCTGTCAAAAACATACAATCTGATAAAATTAATGTTATTGATTTTGAATGTGACAATGCTGCTTCTGAAATTGCTGCTGATTTGATCTTAATTCATTATCTTTTAAAAAATAAGGTGGTTAAAAAGGTCAACTTAAGAGTAAAAAATTATCCTATTCTTATTAGTGATGCAATTTTAACAGATGTTAACAAAACAATAGAAGCATTTAGTACTTCCCCCGATGAAAGAGCCAGAAATATTGGCAATGAATTGAAGCAATTTTTAGAACTAGGCACTCTTAATCCTGTAGTAAGTAAAACGTCAACAACTGGGACAGCTTTAAAATATCATGTAAGTGAATATCAGGAATCCGATTTAATTATTTTAAAAGGGGATGTTAACTATAGACGTATTACAGAAAACCGCTATTGGGGATTCGATACAAATATCAATGATATCATTCCTGACAATTTGAAACCGGTTTTAATTATACGAACTATAAAAAATCAAGTAGCAATAGCAGCCATTAAAAAATTAGTAGAAAAACTATTAAAAATTGATTCAGAATGGTATCGCAAAGGGTTAGGAGGTATCGTTCATTGGGTTGGAGCACAAAAAAAAGACAAAGAGTTGGTTACAAAAATTGAACCAATAAGTTCTTTCAGTAAAACGAGTTTGATTCAGCAAGCAATATAACTTTATTATTAAAAGTGGAGAAGAACGTTGTTTAAAGCTTTAAAGGTCAAATAGAAGGCGCAGGGAACGGAGCTTAAAGATATAAAGTTTATTTTTTACTTTCTTTGCTTTTCCCCTTTTTTTATCGAGAAATTACATGAAAAATATTAAAATAAATCTAACAAGGCAATCTAGGTAATTTTATTCCGCGGTAAAACCGCTCCATAAAATGCCTGATTTTTGTGTTGAGGCTGTAGGATAAGTCAATTTTGAAAAAAAAGCCTAATAAAAATAAAGGACTTATGAAGCTACTTTTCCATAAAAAGGGGGTTTTTCTGCAGTCTCGACATGCAAAAATTAAAAATGAAAAATAAAATCAATATTTCTAAAACGATCACATTTACATTAGCTGTATTTTTAACTTTTCAAGTTACTGGTTCAAGCTTAGGTATCGAAATAACTACAAACTTATCTCCAAAGTCGCATATTAGCGCATTAAAGACCAAGAAAATTTGGCAAAAATATCTAAGTTTAACCCATGTAAGCAATATGATCTCTAAATATTCCGATGGAAGGATCAATGATCAGATAGACAAGAATCAGGATTTGCAAATGATGTCGCAATATCCAGAGGTAAGCACCTTATGGTTCATGTATTTTCTTACGTCTATATTGATTGAGAATCCTGCGGCAGATATTTCTGACCATTTTTGGCGCTTAGAGAGAAATTATCCTAAAAGCTTTTTTAGATCAGAAGCTATATTTAGACAAACTCAGAATCTTATTTATTCACTGCAAAAGAAAGTTATTGGAGAAAATATTTATATTGTCTCAAATGAATTAGGTGTTAGAATTTTGATTGATAATAAAAACTTAGTATTTTTTGAACCAATTAATATAATCGAAAAACAAAAAAACCTAAATGTTAATGATGAAGTTAACGTATCGATTTAATTATTGCTGCAGAATTC
>JAGLQQ010000277.1 GCA_023136735.1 Candidatus Omnitrophota bacterium
AAAACACAACGAATATTTGCCTAAATTTGTGAACGCGCTTAAAAATTCCCCCATAATCTTTATTCGAAGTCCACACTAAATAAGAAGGAGCCAAAAAAACTTTCTCACAAGTCGAACGGCATACGCTGAGAGTAGCTTTAAACCACGGTCAACTTTATAAGGTATTCCACGTCGCTGGCTTTCTCTTACGGGGTAAACCCTCTGCTGAGGATTTGCGGCTCTTTATTGGCAGCAGTCTGTATGCCCTGCATTAGTCCTCCCAATTGCCGATATCATCATTGCCGCCCTCAGATCCGTCTTTACCAAGAGAAAAAAGATCATAATCTTCAGTGTTGTGAATACCAGGGCCTAAATATCGATATTCATTACCCCAAGGGTCGACCGGTTTTTTCTTAAGGTAAGGACCGTTCCAGTTTCTAGCTATTGGCTGCGTTGTTGTTTTTTCTATTAAGGCATCGAGTCCCTGCTGGCTTGTGGGGTAAACTCCATTATCAAGTTCGTAAAGGTCAAGAGCTAAGGGTATGTTTGATAAGATATCAGCTTTAACCGCAGTGTTACGCGCTTGTTCGGCCCTTCCAGCCAATCGAGGGATAACAAGAGCCGCAAGAGTTCCAATAATTATTACCACAAGCATTAATTCAATAAGGGTAAACCCCGTTAGAGAACAAAGTTCTTTTCTTCTGTTAGAAAAAAACTTTCTCACGGGGCGAGCGGCATATGCTGATGGTTGCTTTAAGCCACCCTCAGCTTTAAAAGGTATTTCACTACTTATTTTTTCGGCAGTTTTCTCTAACGGGGTAAATCTTTTATTTTTCATTGTTCTCCTTTATGTTTTATTGAACCAAGAAATTCATCTGAAAAATCGGCATAAGAATAGCCATTACAATAATTGCGACTACGATTCCTAAACTAAGGATTAAAGCTGGCTCAACAAGAAATAGTAATGTTTCAATTAATCCGGAAGACTCACTTTCGTTCATTTCGGCGATTCGAAAAAGCATTTTGTCAAGTCTTCCGCTTTCCTCTCCTACGCCGATTAAATCCAGCGTATTCTTATCAAAGATGCTGCTGTCTTTTAAAGCCATACTTATTTGCTGCCCCTTGGTAACCTGAGTGTGCATATGCTTGATTTCCGATGAAAAAACAAGGTTAGTTGCAATTTCAGAGGTGATTTTTAATGAGTTTATAATAGGTACTCCGTTTTGTATGAGGCTTCCAA
Organism: Candidatus Omnitrophota bacterium; assembly: GCA_023136735.1. Classification (GTDB taxonomy): domain Bacteria; phylum Omnitrophota; class Gorgyraeia; order B26-G9; family B26-G9; genus JAGLQQ01. The sequence goes on from JAGLQQ010000277.1 coordinate 1,220, forward strand.
GTGTTCTTGCAAAACGAGCTATTTGGATTTTTAAAACAATGTTTTTAATTAAAGGAATTCTTAGCTTTAAACCGTCAAAGAGAAACTTTCCTTTTTTTGTTTTTAATTGCTTTTGAATAAAGAAAATCGCGAATCCGGCAACTACACCCAGAAGAATCCAATAATTTTTTAAAAACATGCTTGTATTTATCAGCATCTGGGTCAGAATCGGAAGCTCTTGGTCTAGGTCATTAAAAAGTGTTATAAATTTCGGCAGAACAAACGTGGTTAAAACCAGCAGTGTTATTACGCCAACACTTAAGAGCAAAACAGGATAAGCCATGCTTGAGCGTAATCTGTTATTAAAAGCTATGTCGCGCTCTTTAAGATCGGCAATTTTCTCTATAGCTTCATCAAGCATTCCAGTGGTTTCTGCTGACTTTATCATATTTATTTCAAAAGTGCCAAAGACATCAGGATGAAAGGAAAGTGCCTCAGAAAATGTATTTCCTTTCTGGAGTTTTTCTTTTAAGTTCCATACAATCAGGCGCAGCCTCGGATTATGGGACTGCGAACTGATGTTTGCTAAAGATTTTACTATGGGAAGTCCTGCAATATTTAGATTGGCAAGTTGTCTTAAAAAAATATAAATATCTTTTGAAGTAATTTTTTTAGAAAAAGAAAATTTTCTGATATTTTCCTCAGATTTTGATTTTATAGAAACAGGATGATAATTAAGCAGCAAAAGCTTATTTATTGCTGCTTTTTCGCTTTCCGCTTCTATTGTTCCGTTGCGGAAAGTGTCGGGTTTAACTTTGGCTTTATAAGTATATATTGGCATAAGTAGTTACTAATTATAAGTTATGAATTATAAGTAAGAAGTAAGAAGGTAAAAGTTGGAAACAAAATGCATAAATTAATGTAATATTCATGTATTTTAACCTTTTATTTTTTTATGTCTTAATACCTCTATTTT
>JAGLQQ010000278.1 GCA_023136735.1 Candidatus Omnitrophota bacterium
CCCTAAACCCTATCACCCATACCCTATTCTTGTTACCAGTAACGGATCTTCACTCTATAATCTATTGTTTTGCTCTCGTTTTTATCAAGTTTAACTATGAACTTAATTGTACTGGCATCTGTTTTCTCATATTTTTGAGTTGCCTCAAGAATTTTCCAATCCCCGGGGATAGGTTCAATCACCTCAACGACAACAGGCTTTTCCTTATGATTGCGCAGATTTATCTGCCACTGCTGTTCTGTATCAAAACGCTGCTTTGAATTACGTGTTAGAATACGGTAATCCATCTGCTTCCTTTGTCCGACAATATCAAAGGCATCTCCCATTTTTATTTTTATTTTTTCATCTTTAGGAGTATGTCCGATCTTGTCCTCTCCAATAAACTGCAGACTCCCCCGCGCGTCTTTTTTATAGGCGCGGATAATTCCCGCGGGAATTGGCATCCCTAAGTTGTTTTCTTTTTTATTTTTAATTTCAAGATAGACTCCTACTTTTTCATTAGACATAACTTCCCCAGCATACTGATTTCGGAAATAATATTGCGCGCCGTAAAACACAAGTCTTTCTTTTACTGGAATATCCACTGCGCTTAAAAGCTCTATCTGCTTAGTCTGATTGTTTTTTATTGTTGATTTTCTTTGCAAAGTATAAAGATGGTATTCAAAAAATGACTCTTCCTGAAATTGGGCTTTATCTTCTCTTTGCGCCAAGGAAAACGATTTTTTTGCCCGCTCTCGACCTATATGTTTCTGTCGGACGCGATTAACATCTCCGGCTACAAGTTTTATTTCCGCATCATTGTACTGCGCACCACTCCTGTTATTTATAGTGGTCCAGCCGCTTAGATCACAAATGTCATTGTCTTTGCCAATAACCGCGATATAATCAGCCTTCCAGTTTATACCACTGGTCAAATATGATGCCTCAATTTCCTGCCTCTTTTTATTTCGGTTTTTAAGCATCCAGATAAGCGTCGGCTTGGCAATAAGATTTTCAGGTATTTCAGGAAGAATTACTCTACCCGGAGCATTGATATGGATTTCATTGTTGATTTTATATATCGGGCCGGAATTATTACTTAATAACTCCGCGTCAAGCATCTCTTCTTTTCCCGTATAATAATTTTTATCTAAGAGCTTCACTTTTTTGCCTACATATTTATCCAAGAGCTTTTGAGAATTCAAAAGATCATATTCATAGTTCTGCTCTATTACTCTTAGCTTATCCGGACTGCTCAGGGATTTTATATGCACGGTTACGGGATTTATTGAACTTGCCACATCCATGAACTTTAATTCATGAGTTCCCGGCTTAAGTTCAAGACTCCTGACATCCTTTACCAATCCTATATCGCTATTGTATATTGTTATCGCTACACTCTGCTGGTCTTTTGCAGTAGTTTCATAATCAAGTGCCAAAGCATTGCCAGAAAGCATTAAAACAACCACTAGAAATAATATCAGACTTCTCATGACTACCTCCTCTAATAAGTCCTGATTCTCCCCTTTATGAAGCTCACCCGGGTAAGCCCGGGGTTTCTGAGCGGAATCCCGCAGATTTACTTTCATCCTCGGCTTTAAAGCCGAGGTTTTCAAAACATG
>JAGLQQ010000279.1 GCA_023136735.1 Candidatus Omnitrophota bacterium
AATATAATTATACGGCGGATCATTTAGTCCTGCCGAAAGCTTTCCTATTACTGTTTTCATTATACTTGCCAAGCCTTTTGTGTTTTTCAAGGTGGGGAAATCACAGGAATGCTCTTCAGGCAAAACCCATACCTCAAAAGGAAAACGTGATGCATAAGGGGCAAAAGCGATAAAACCATCGCGGTGTGCAATAACGCGAGCTTGCGCAGCTATTTCATGGCGAATCATATCGCAGAATAAACAGCGTTCTTTATATTCATAATAACGTTTACACCCAACAAGCTCTTCTTTTACTCTTTTGGGGTTTACAGGTAAGGCAATTAGTTGCGATCTTGAATGCCTGATCGGGCTAGCCCCTGCGATCACTCCATAGTTTTTAAAAATAAGCGCATATTTTATTCTGCTGTCTTTCTCCAGATCCTTCATTCGCATAACATATGTATCAAACACACGAGCAACACTCTCAACATCAAGTTCTGTGATATTAGCAATATGCTTGTTAGTCTCAATGATTACTTCATGAGCCCCTATTCCGTTCATCAAATCAAACATCCCCTGCCCTCTACGACCCATTTCTCCTTCAATCTGCATTAAAGGCTGTATATTCGGCACAACACGCAAGCTCCATCCTGGCGCATTAGGGCTTGTATTAGGCTCTCTTATCGCAAATATTTCCGGCGGGGTTTTACTCTCCTGCCCCTCACAAAACGGACAATCATCTTTCACAAAATCATCTTTTTGAACAACAAAATCATGCGGCCGTTTTCCCCGTTCCGTGGAAATAATAACCCACCTGCCGATAATTGGATCTTTTCTAAGTTGCGGCATAATTTTATTCCTTACTATATTCTACTCTCAAAAATATCCCCCTGCTTCACATGATGTCCTAGCACAAAAGCATGCGCGTCCATTGCCCGCTTGCCTTCAGGCTGGACTATTTTAATTCTCAGCGCACCCAGACCACAAGAAATAACAATGCCATTTTGTTTGCAAATTGAGATCACCTCTCCCGGATGCACGATCTTATCTGTTTCCTGAGGACACTCCTCAACCTTGCTTTTAAGAACTTTAAGAAACTTTCCTTTATAATAAGTATACGCGCAAGGCCAGGGCAGCAAGCCTCTAACTTTATTATGCACCCCCTCAGCACTACCCTTCCAATCAATACAACCATCTGCCTTTTTAAGTTTAACAGCTTTAGTGACTTGGGCTTGATCCTGCTCTATAAATTCAGCCTTTTCTTTCTCAATCAAATCCAGTGCCTCAAGCAATGCGCTAGCCCCAAGCTTCCCCAGTTTTTCTGTGAGCACAATAGAATTATCATCCCTTATTTCAATACTTTTACTCAAAATTATATCGCCAGCGTCCATAAATTCATTCATTTTCATTATGGTTACCCCAGTATCCGTATCCCCGTTCACAATAGCATAATTTATCGGAGCTGCCCCCCTATAACGAGGCAATAAAGAAGCGTGGACATTAACGCAATATAATCTGGGAATATCCAATACTTGATGGCTCAACTTCTGCCCAAAGCTTACTACGACAAATATATCCGCTTGAAACTTTTTAAGAATCTCAACAATCTCTTCATCGCTGACATTTTGAGGTTGGAATATATCAATCTTATTATACTCTGTCCATATTTTTACAGGCGTTTTAGCCAAATGTAAATGCCTTCCTTTGTGCCGATCAGGCTGAGTAAAAACCGCTGCAATCTCATGCCTGCTTTTAAGTGATTGCAAACTATCTACAGCAAATGAAGATGAACCAAAAAAAACTATTCTCATAAAAGTTCCTTTTTAAAATTAATTTTCAGTTTTAAGCTGTAAGTTATAAGTATTAAGTAAAAAAAATCTACCTTTTAAATTTTCGTCAATACATTATCAAGATCGTACAAAATTTCATCATTCTTTTAACTTACTGCTTACATGCCGAGTTTCATGACATCATCGA
>JAGLQQ010000028.1 GCA_023136735.1 Candidatus Omnitrophota bacterium
AAAATCCGCAAATACAATTCCCCCTATCTGTTTAATGTGCCAAGAAAAAGTGTTTTCTATCTAGGAGTTGGGATAAAAATCATTGACTTTAAGTGTATGGATGCTATAATTTAAAATAGGTTATGATGAAAAAAATATATTTAAATAAAAAGGGTTTATCTTTGGTAGAAGTGGTTATGTCGGCCTTAATTGTGTCTGTACTTATGGCTGGGCTGTATTCTGTTTATATAAGCGCTAAAAACATGACAGCGCTTGCTTTGAATAAAGCAGTAGCCTTGCACTGGGCTACGTCCAGAATAGAGGCGGAAAAAACCGGCATGCAGGATGCGTACATTGATCCATCAAATAATAATATACTTGCTAACGAGAAAGGCGGTGCGGCTGGAGTAACGGATACAAATTACGGGCCGGCGCCGCGCATAAGCATGATAAGACACTCTGCTACTGTAACTTGGACAGAATGATATGAGATTAAAAAAAAGTGGTTTTACTTTACTTGAGCTCCAGATGGCAAGCATTTTAATGACTGTTGTTCTTATAGCAACAGGAGTAATTTTTTATTTTAGCCTGGCGTCTATCCGCTATATACACGATGCAGCTATGGTTTATTCTAATGCAAATACAGCGATGCAAACTCTGACCCGAGAGATCATGGTTTCAAATTGCTGGGGTAATGCTCAGGGAGTTGGATTTGCGACCCCGCAATATAGTTTCTACGGACTAGACGGTTATTATCCTGGGATAGAACAGGATGTTATTGGTGGGTCGACGGCGGCTATGAATTCAGTTGCCTGGATGCCTGTATATGGCGCAATCACAGCTGCTGAGCAATTATTTTTAAGACAGCCGCCTCAACAGGGATCTATAGGCGGAAACCCTGATACTGTTGCCGGGGATTTCTCTAATCATGATGCGTTGGCTATTTTTAGACTCGACAATGCAGATGGTATAGGCGAGTTGCACGTTAGCGTAGCACAAGGAGGCGGTTTTCCGGATATTACTGCAGGAGATTATATAGCTGCGCATCATATAACGAATTTTGATTTTCAACCGATATCTTATAACTGTGTTGCGGTGAGAATAACTGCGACAGGAACTGTGCCAGATCCTATAGGGGCCTCACTATCAGGTCAATTTTTTGAAGTTACACTGGGCAAAATGATAACTTTACGATGTGCGCCCACGAAAAAACCATGGTTAAATGTCGGAGAGCTATAAATCATTACAATTGGTAATAATGTAAAACGGTAAAACTTATGATAAAAAATAAAAGAAATAAAGCTCAGGCAATGGTTGTTGTTTTTATTTATATCAGTGTTGTTTCCCTTATGGGGATTTACATGATGGTTTATGCGGCAAATCTGCATAATATGGTTATTAGGGAAATCAACCATGAAAAGGGATTTTATGCAGGCGAAGCGGCTTTGATCCAATCATTTTCGCAATTATGTAACGGAGAGGCTGCAGGGGCTGTTGTAAATATGACATTTCCTCCTCCTCCCGGCAACCCTGGGGTTGCGATGACGGTTGTGGTTCAGGCTAATCCTGGTGGAGTTGTTCCACCGGATGGATATACTCGCATTAGGGCAACTGTAAGTGATTGGCAGGTATATTAAAGAAGATAATAAAAAGTTTAAATCAATAATAATGCAGTGTTGGAGATTTTAATAATAATGGTGTTTATTAAAAAAATATTTAAAAAAATGCAAAGCTTGAATAGGGAATATTTGCTGCTTTTTGCGGTGATTGCGGCAATAGGGGTACTGATTTATTCTGAAACAGCGGTTTCTCAGTCGCCTCCTGAGGAGATAGTCTTATCAACAATTTATCCTGCTCCGTTTGGAAATTTTAATGAGTTAAGATCCAAGGTATTCCGGGATTTTGATAATCCGACAAACCGGTTTATGGATCCTGTGGGTGAGAGCCAGGTAGAGAATTTGCGGGTGGAGCAGCAAATAGTTACAGGGTATATTTGCGGGCCTTCTAATAATCCGATGTATAAAGTTGATTTTGGGACTGGAGACACGGATATTGTAAGCGGATTACCAACCTCAGGAAACGCGACCTTTAATGTTGTTTATGCAGATAGATTTTATCAGGATGATCCTGGCCCTGAAGGCCCTGTGGTAATCGATGGTACGGATAAAGATGAATTGCGTGCAGTTGGTAGATATGTTTATGATATCGCCGAAGGGGTTTTTGCTCAAGATTGCGAAGCAGGTGATGTTGTATTAATAAGCGATAACGATACGACTGATGTGATGAAATCATCAGGCTGTTTTGCAAATAGAGTGGCTGGTGTTATTTCGGAAAACCCCACGATTTACATGGGCGTAAACAAACAAAAGGTTCCGCTTGCCTTAGCAGGCATAGTCAAGTGCAAGGTGAGTGCTGAAAACGGTAAAATTACAAAAGGGGATTTGTTGGTTACGGCTTCTTTGCCTGGACATGCTATGAGAGCCATGCCGCATGAGGTTAGTCCGGGCATGATAATCGGCAAGGCCATGGAGACTTTAACAGAAGATACTGGCAAGATACTTATTCTGGTGAACAAACAATGAAAATTAATATAATAAAGAAAATATTTAAAAACATAGGGAAGGTTAATAGAGAGTTTCTTCTGCTTTTTGGTGTAATTGCTGCCTTAGGGGTGGTGGTTTATTCCTCAACAGCGGTTTCTCAAACTGGGGAGGATATAACTATAACGACCTTTCATCCGGCTCCTTTTGGGCAGTTTAATGAGGTGACGGCCAGGATATTTTCAGGTTATAATGACCCAACATTTTTTATCGACCCCTCTGGAATTTCCAGGATCAAAAATCTGCAGGTAGTCGGAGGCATCATTACCGACCATGTGTCTGGTACCGCCGGTGCAGGAGGATATAATTTTGATGTGGTTATAGGAGATGCTACATTGAATGAAGTTACGGCGACGAGGTTTTATCAGGAGGATCTAGGCCCTGAAGGTCCAGTTCCGGTTGACGGTACAGAAGCTACGACTGTTCGTGGAGTAGGTAAATATATTTATGGAATTAATGATATAGCAGAGGGGGTAATTGCTGATGGTTGTGAAGCAGGTGATGTTGTTTTAATCAGTGATGATGATAAAGCGGATGTGATGAAATCATCCATAAGTTTCGA
>JAGLQQ010000280.1 GCA_023136735.1 Candidatus Omnitrophota bacterium
ATTTATAGTTACTGTCCGCATCCTTCGCCCATCATGCAGGTTGGTGTTTGGCAGGGACCTTTTTGCGCACAATAGTCCTGTTTACTTTTTGCTCCTGTTGAGACAAAACCACTTGATATTTTTTTTGTCATTTTTTTACTTTGGCAATACTCGCATTCTATTTTCATTTTTGATTGCGAAATACCTACTAAAAGCTCACTTACTTTACCGCATTGCTCACATTGGTATTCATAAATAGGCACAATTATATCTCCTTACTTTCTCTCCATAAAGATATCAGGCATCTTACCATCCTACTTGGAGATGCCTCTTCTCTTTATTGTTGCTTCAATACTCAGCGGCAACGTATTCTTTCTTGCTTTATCAAAAACGCTTATGGTTTCAATCCCCTGCTTCAAAAACTCCTTTTTTATTTTCTTCATCTGAACTGCAGATAAAGGCCGGCATCCGGAAGGACGCAGTGGAGTATTGATGAATATAAAATCTGCTTTGATCTTCCCGGCAAGACAAGCAATACTATCCGCATAACCGCAATTTTCTTTAACAAACATAATCTGCAAAGCAAATATTTTTTTGTAATCACGCCTAAATTTTTTCAAATTTAAAACAAGATCAGAGAAAACTATTGACTCATTGGGATTATTAACAGTTTTTAACAATTCCTGAGATGAAGCATCAAGCTTTGCCATAACAAGATCAGCCTTCAACAGATCATCTCTCACGGCTTTTCTGCCGAGCAATGCAGAATTCGTAATTACGGCGACAGGTTCTTCTCTTATTTTTTTCACCTCTTCAATCAATTCTCCCATATTCTTTGCAAGCGTCGGCTCCCCATTTCCGGAAAAAGTCAAATAATCTATTTTTGTATTTTTGGGTAATTTTCTTATTTCTGAAATTATTTTTTTTGTAGGCACAAAAATTTTGCGGCACATTGGACTAGGCTTTGCCCTGCCCACCTGGCAATAAATGCAGTCAAACCCGCATTGTTTTGTCTTTTGAGAAAGAGCGTCTATACCCAAAGAAGCCCCTAATCGCCATGAAGACACCGGACCGTAGATATATTTGAAATTACTTTTTTTCATAATATCATTTAGAATCCATAAACAAGAGCCAGCAGCAGCTGTGTATCATTTTTCTTCGCTTCTCCTAAAGGATTCGTATTAAACTCATCAATAAAACTCACCCTCAAAGAAAGCGCCTCACTCAAAGCATTAGTAAACCTGGTTTCTGAACGAAGACGATATTTTTTAACATCTTCCATGTTAGGATAAAAAATAAGTTCTTCAGAGAGTTTTGCTTTTTCCAGCACTGCCTTCTCAATAAAAAAGCGCGGTATAAGCACAACATTATCATCGTCTGAGCCATCAGTATATTTTACATACTCATGTCCAACACCGACTTCACCAGAGGCATTAAAGCCCTCTTCCCTAGCTATCCAGTAACCAGCACCGACAGAAGGCAGATAACGATAATCAATGCCCGCAAATCTGTCATGTTCAATTTCGAATTTACCGAATCCAAACCAATCCGTATCTCCTAGTTCCGGAGCATACCGCAACAATCCGTTATATTTCTGCCCGTCCATTTTCTTATTCACTGCCGAATACAATACTCCGGCTTTAATGGTCAACTCAGAATAATCTGTTTTTCTCAGGCCTTCATAATTTGAGATCAATTCAGTGCTCTGAGTATTTCCGGTTTTTTGTGTATAGCCCAAAGACACTTCCTGCTTCCATAAGCCATCATCTGCAGCATGAGCAAAAGCAGCACTTAAACAAACCATCGATATGACAACCCCTACAAAAATTGCTTTTTTCATTTATTTCTACTCACTTTCTTGTTAATGTATTAACTACTTGCCAGTTTTTTGTTCATTATAAAGATGCACATCGCTTTGTGGGAATGGTATACACATGCCGTTTTTCTCAAGCTCAAGTTTGCCCTGTTCCGTAATGTTGAAAGATACATCCCAGTAATCCCCTGGTTTTACCCATGGGCGGCAAACCAGGTTTACGCTGCTCTCACCAAGCTCTGAAACCGCAATAACCGTTTTAGGTTCCTTTAAAATACGAGAATCCGAAGCGCAGACTTTTTCCAGCACTTCCTTTGCTTTTTTCATATCATCATCATATGATATGCCGAACATTAGATCGATACGCCTGTTTTCAATAGCAGAAAAATTAGTTATCGTTGCCCCTGTAACATGTCCATTAGGAACAATTACTTTACGATTATCCGGATG
>JAGLQQ010000281.1 GCA_023136735.1 Candidatus Omnitrophota bacterium
ATATTTTGCAACACGCCCAATTTGTATAAGATTATAAGATTAGGTGAGAAAAGTAAACCAGGATTACTGTTTTTTCCCAGGTTGAGGCTCACTGCATTCTTTGCAGACAATATATACCAGCTCATTAATTGCCTTGCACTTAGGACATCTCCAACTGCTTGAATTTTCAAGATACTTCATTTCATTGATCTTATTATTAGCCTTCCTTGCCCCAATAATTCCCAGCAAAATCAGCCATAAAACAATTGTTACATTTACCGGATTAAAAAAAGGCCTAAAGAAAAAAATCACCCAGACAAATACAGGTATGATCGTAGTTATTAATGCTTTTCCACAACGCTTTTCCCATTTTTCGCTTAATCCCCCAAACGCCAATGCAACAGTAAATACAAAAAAAATACAACTCAAGATAAGCGACACCCCAAACAGCGGATGTAAAAAGGCAAGATTAATTATCTGCGAAGCAGATAGATTGGATACGATTTCTCTTTTCATTTTTCCCAGCTATTTTACCTTAAACGCAAGATTCCCTGACTAATTTATTTATTTTATACAAGCCGTTTTCAACACGCTCGTTCTGTTTTCCCAAAGCTAGCAAAACAGACCAGATAACTGAATTCCTCATATAATAATCCCCAAACCCGAAACTGCCGTCTTTAGTAAGTATAACATCCGGCTGATTCCAGGGGTTTTTATTTTTAACTGTTAATGTATTCCAGACCTTTTTAGTTAAATTAAGGCCTTCTTTGACAAAGCCCTCATATATTGCCAGTGCCGCGAATGAATAACACACTCCGGGCCAGATATTTTGAGAATGGTATGATTCCATATCCCGCTTTTTATCTGCAAAAACAGAGTTTGTCGCTCCATACACTGAATCCTTATCATTTAGTTTAAAAATCGACCTAATCGCGCTTTTTATTTTATCCTCCGGGAATATCCTCCCCAGGCCCAGCAAATACGCGTACCACTGCCCAGCAAGCTGCGCAACCATACACGATTCATAATCTCTTTTTTCATCCTTTGCTGTTATATAAAATTTCCCGTTCCAGAGCTTGCTTTCAAAACTTCTCCTTCCCTTGGCAAATCTTTCCATGCATTTCGTCGAGAGCTTTTTATCACCAAGAGTTTCTGCTATTTTTTTCATGGCCAGAAGACTAATAAGAAAAACTCCTGAATTATAAGCACTTGCTCCTTTAAAACCCCAGGTATCAAAAGTTGTATCAAAGCCTTCATTTTCCGGCAACCCATCACCGTCATGATCAAGACGAAGGCTAAATTCAAAAGCGCGTTTTAAAGCCGGATACATATCCTTTAAAAATTTCACATCTTGAGTATTTAGATAAGCATTATAGCTAAGTAGAATAAACTTTGAATTAAGGTCTTTCCAAAGCGGTATAGTTGTCCCGTTTGACGGTAGGTCAATACGTTCAAATCCTATATCATGCGGCATATATCCTGATTTGCGGATGCTTTTCTTAAATAGCAGCAATGCCTTTTTATTCAACTCCGGAAAAAGAAACGCAATAGGCACTGAAGCGTAAAAATAAACATCCAAAGTCCCCATTAAAGGGCATATAAGCGGCGCCTCATAAAGTGTAAAATCACCATTTTTGGTAAGCCAGCTGGATGAAAACAAGGTATACAAATTGTTCATTAATGCATCACCAAACCAGCTCTCAAGCCCCATGCCCTCAATTATTGCCGGAAGACACGCTGTTTTTTCCTGCAAAGCATCTTTATTTTTATTTATATACAATCCGACTTCGCGGCTCTTCTTAAAAGTTTTTTCATAAAAATGCCCAAGAAAATGCTTAGGAAAATACCAGGAATGTGTAAAAGGTACTTTTTTATACTCTTTGGCATTAAGCTTAAAAGTAACCGCCAATGCACCGCCTAGTTCTACGCTTTGACTAACACTGGGATGTTTCATCTGTATATTTGGAAGCCTTCCCGTATCACTGAAATATTCAAACGCGTCAAGGCCAACATGAGGTTCAAAACAAAAATTATCTCTTTGCATATTCCAGGCAGTTAGATAACTTACTTTACCTATACCTTTTGGAACACCAATAAATGTATTTCCCGCTGCTATATCATGCGGTAATGGTTTTTTATGCAAAAATTCAATACCAATCATATCGCTATCTTTTTTAAGAAGATTATATCGACCCACAGAATTTCTGCTGATAAGATTTCTAGCAATAAACAATATGCCCACTTCAATATCTTTATTTATCTTGTTCTTAATTTCAAATTCAAATAAGGCTGAAGGCAGGCTTGAATTCTTTACATCGCCGGGGATTAGAAATGATTGCGCGTTTAAAGAGAGCTCGACCGGTAAATTATCATCAATGTAGATAAGCCGGGCATTGGGAAATTTTCCCTCAAATTCAATACTTTTAACGGTATTATAATTCGCGATTTTTTCGGTCTGAAGCAGTTTACAAATAGCAGCTGCCTTAGTATTAACATAAAGGGCAAAGTGAAAACCGGCAATTCCTAAGGCCTTTCCTTGTTCTTTATTTTTTTGGTTTTCTATTGGGCTTGACCAGTTATTTAAATAGGTTATATAATCAATAGTTCCTGATGGAGTAATCTCCAGTTTTCCCGCGCCTATCCCGCCTAAAGGCAATCCAGATTTAACTTTTTGTTTTGAATTATAAACAGGCATATGTTTTCTCCTTAGGGACTGTTGAGAAACACCGTCCCCACAAATCACCACGAATTAAAATACGAATTTACCACAAATTAGCGACAAGCTATTTGTAAACATTTGTTGAATATTAGTGATTATTCGTACAGCTTTGTCGTTTTGCAACAAAGCCCCTTATTAAAAATTATTGTAACAGGAGGCATTAAATAAGGCAAGTTAAATGAGCTCTAATACTATTTTAGGCTTTCCTGCCTGCCCGTTTAAACGGGCAGGACAAGAAGCCATGAGTTAGGTGGGGGTCCTTAATTATATCGATTGAGTTATTAACTCTTCTTTTATAGCATCAAAGTTAACACTCACACTATCCTTATTAATCGGCTTCATAGCAGCTATGATTTCCCTTAAACCTTTTATTTCCTCGAGTGGTTTAAAAAAATCACTTATTTTTGATTTTTGCGCAATCTCGATGACTTTAGCAACAAAAGTAATCTTTTTGCCGTCAGCCGCACTTAAGTCATTCCAAAGTTTGGTATCTACTAAATGAGATAAAACATAGTCTCCGCCTGTAGTAAGCAAGCTGATTTTTGAACCATCCTCACTCATTTTCACTGTTGCAGGCAATACCAATGTTTGTTGTTCTTCATTCACTTTTACGTTTTCAAGATATCCTTTATATCCGGAATAAGAAAAAATAGGCGCTACACTCGCGCTCAA
>JAGLQQ010000282.1 GCA_023136735.1 Candidatus Omnitrophota bacterium
GTTTTCTATCTAGGAGTTGGGGTGTCGGGCCGTGCTTGCCTCGGCCCGGTTCATGGATAAAAGTGAAAAGACAAGGAGAAAATATGAAAAGGAAGATGAAAGTTGGGATTTTGACCGGCGGAGGAGATTGCCCTGGGCTTAATGCTGTGATCAGGGCTGTAGCGAAAAAGCTTATTATAGAAAATAATAGCGAAATTATCGGGATAAAAGATGGTTATGAGGGATTGATCAGCAATTATTATAAGAAACTTGATTATTCAGATGTTTCCGGCATTCTCACTCTTGGAGGCACAATACTTGGCACATCTAATATTGCCAATCCATATCGCCAGGCAGTGAAGGTTGGCAATAAAACTATAATGAAGGATGTTTCTAAGAAAGTAATACAAAATATCAAGCGCAAGAAGCTTGATTGTATTGTTTGCATCGGAGGTGATGGGACATTAAGTATCGCATCGCGTCTTTGTAAAGATGGAATACCAGTGGTGGGAGTTCCGAAAACAATAGATAATGATATTAGAGGGACAGATGTGACCTTTGGTTTTGATACGGCTGTTTCTATAGCTACAGAAGGCATAGACCGCATTCATACTACTGCTCAATCTCATCACAGAGTGATGCTGGTTGAAGTTATGGGGCGTACTGCTGGTTGGATCGCTTTACATTCAGGTATTGCAGGTGGAGGCGATATTATTCTTCTGCCTGAGATTCCTTTTGAGGTTGATAAAATAGCAGCTGTATTGAAAAATAGGTATAAGCGTGGGAACAAATTCAGTATTATCGTAGTTTCTGAAGGCGCAAAACCAAAGGGAGGCAAAGTTGTTGTTAAACGCATGGTCAAGGAGAGTACGATTGCTGAGCGTTTGGGCGGCATAAGCATGGTTTTAGGTAGGCAGCTGGAAGAAAAGACAGGGCTTGAAGCAAGAGCTGTGATTATGGGACATCTCTTGCGCGGCGGTTCGCCGACATCAACTGATCGTGTCTTGGCTACACAACTGGGTACAGCTGCGGCTGATTTTGTAATGAAAAATAATTTTGGCATCATGGCCGGTGTCAAGGGCAGTTCGATTGCCGCTGTATCACTTGAAGAAGTAGCTAAAGGAGCGAAACTTGTAAAGGCAAATAATGATCTGGTAAGCGCGGCGCGTAGTGTAGGAACAAGTTTTGGAGATTAAGAATTCATAATGCAGAAAACATTCACAGGGTTTTCCCGCAAGAACATTAGGGGTATTCACAAGCTTTCCTCAAAGCTTAATGAAATAAAGCATAAAGCGCATGAGCAAGTTCTGCTGGATTTAATGGGCGAACATGCAGAGGAAATAAAGCAGCTTTATGAGCTTGAGAATGCGCATTATTTAGTTGAGACAGGGGATTTGCTTATACTGTGTCTTGAATTATTAGAAGCAGCGCAGGAGAATCCGGATATAATAATGGAAAAGTGTTATAAGCGCTACAATGAAAAACTTTCTGGTTTGATAAGTGAATTTAAAAAACAAAAAGGGAAGAAAAATGGCTAAAGAATATACTTTAGAGAAGAAAATTTATTATCATGATACTGATGCCGGCGGTGTTGTTTACTATGCCAATTACTTAAAACATCTGGAGGAAGGCAGAACAGAGTTTTGTTCTGCTAGGGGTATTGATACAGGAAAGCTTATGCAAGAGGGTATATGGTTTGTTGTGGCTCA
>JAGLQQ010000283.1 GCA_023136735.1 Candidatus Omnitrophota bacterium
TAGGCGGATGTTACGCCGAAGGCGAAACGTGAAGATGCTATGGGTGTAAACCCATAGAGCTTCACTTCGCACAGCAGCTTATGCTCGCTTACGCTCATAAGTTACGTGTTCATAAAAGGAGAATAAAAAAATGAGAAAGAATGTATTAATTATCGGAGCTGGGGGAGTCGCGCATGTTGCAGCTCATAAATGCGCTCAAAACAATGACATCCTGGGAGATATCTGCATTGCTTCTAGAACCCCGAGCAAATGCGATTCTATTATTGAGAGTGTGAAAAGAAAAAAGCATTTAAAAGACCCTGAAGGTAAAATTTCCTCTTATGCGCTTAATGCTCTTGATATTACTGCTACGGTAAAATTGATAAAAGAAACCAAATCGCAGATAGTTATTAATCTTGCTCAAAGCTATGTAAACATGTCTGTACTTGAAGCTTGTATTCAGGCCCAAGCGGCTTATATTGATACAGCTATTCATGAGGAACCTAATAAGGTTTGTGAAGATCCTCCTTGGTATGCTAATTACGAATGGAAAAAGCAAGATGAGTGCAAACAAAAAAGTATAACAGCAATCTTAGGGGCTGGATTTGACCCGGGAGTTGTAAATGCTTATTGCGCGTTAGCTGTGAAGCATTATTTTGATGAGGTAGATACAATAGATATCATGGATGTTAATGCCGGCAATCATGGAAAGTATTTTGCCACAAATTTTGATCCAGAAATAAATTTTCGCGAGTTTAAAAAAGTTTGGACATGGATAGACAGAAAATGGGTTGAGGAAAAAGTGCATGCGATTAAGATGGTCTATGATTTTCCGGTCGTTGGTGCGCAGCCTGTTTACTTGAATGGACACGACGAATTGCATTCGCTTTCAAAATATATAGACGCGAACAGTATTCGTTTTTGGATGGGTTTTGGTGATCATTATATTAATGTTTTTTCTGTGTTGACAAACTTAGGGTTAACATCGGAAAAACCAATCAAAACTGCTGAAGGAGTAGAGGTTGTTCCTTTAAAGGTTATTAAGGCAATATTGCCTGATCCACTATCTTTGGCACCTAACTACACAGGTAAGACTTGTATAGGTAACTTTGTAAAAGGTACAAAGGACGGCAAGAAAAGAGAGATTTTTATTTATAATACTTGTGATCATGGCGACTGTTACAAAGAGGTGGAGTCGCAGGCGATATGTTACACAGCCGGAGTACCTCCGGTGGCCACAGCGATGCTTATTGCCAGTGGTGTCTGGGATGTTAGAAAAATGGTTAATGTTGAAGAGCTTGATCCTGATCCTTTTATTGAAATTCTTGATAGAATAGGCTTGCCGACCATTGTGCAAGAGAATCCGAAAGTGCTTCCTCAGATGCAGAGAGTAAAATAGAATTCATATTACAACTAGCGTTAAAAAAACAGTAATTTTCTGATTGCTGGTTTTTTTAGGGGCATTCTTAATTAAGTTGAATAGATCTCTATATCTTAATGATTTGCAAGTTATTAAAGCAAATTAAGAATGCCCCA
>JAGLQQ010000284.1 GCA_023136735.1 Candidatus Omnitrophota bacterium
TAAAATTTACCCATCATCTTGGCACAACTTCGCTTATACAATATTCTCCACATTTAAAGCGAAAGAACCTAAAATTATCATCAATTTCCCAGACCCAATCGGCAATACTGAAAGTAATATTCTTAAACCGCTCTTCGCTTTCCTTTAAAGCATCCTTATTGTTTCGTTTTTAGCCCTCTAATGCTCCATAATTGAAAAAACGCAGGCAGTACGGGAATTCTAAATTAATATATTATTCACACCACCTGATTTTTTAAACACCCAATACCGCTAATCTCTATTTCTATTTTATCTCCCCGCTTCATCCTGCCTATACCATGTGGTGTGCCTGTAGAAATCACATCCCCGGGAAATAAGGTCATTATCCGGGAAATAAAAGCTACTAGATAGTAAACCGGAAAGATAAAATCAGCCGTCGTTGAATTTTGCCTGAGTTTCCCATTAAGATAGGAGCAAACGCATAAATTTTCCGGCTGTATCTTGGTTTCTATATGCGGGCCAAGCGGGCAAAAAGTATCAAAAGATTTTGCCCTTGTCCACTGTCCATCTTTTTTTTGCAAATCCCGCGCAGTAATATCATTACAGCAGGTATAACCCAATATATATTCTCCAGCTTTCTTCTCTTGAATATTGTGTGCAGTCTTTTTCACAATAAAAGCAAGCTCAGCCTCATAATCCAAGCGTTTAACTCCCTGCGGATAAATAATATTTTCTCCCGGTGCAGCTAGGGAACTCGGGGGTTTTAAAAACAACACCGGAACTTTGGGGATTTTTAAGCCCAGCTCTTTGGCATGTTTGCGATAATTAAGTCCGACCATAATGATTTTGCTCGGCTGGGCAGCTGATAGTATTTTAGTGCTCTTAAGCGCTACTATTTGCCCGCTATATTTTATTTTTCCAAATGGCGTCCCAGCAAGCAACTTGACAAAATCCTCTTTCTTCACACCCCACTGCGCTTTGCCTTTATAATCAATTCTTACTATTTTCATTATCTATCCTAGGTAAAAAGTATTATTTAAAAAATTTCCTCAAAGAATACACAATCTTTTTATTTTTATACGATTTCACATCACCTACACTACTGGAACCACCGATAGTAAAAACAGCATCCACCCCTGCCCTTTTGGCTGTTTCCATATCTACATCCATATCCCCTACAAACACAGCATCCACCTTTTTTATGTTTAACTTCTTAAAAATCATTTTCAGGATTTTCGGATTTGGCTTCAAGCTTTTTATGTCATCTGCGCACAGGACATAATCAAAATACTTCTTAACACTTAAAGAAGTAAGCACAATATTTGTATAGTATGATGGCCTGTTTGTCGCCAGAGCCACCAGTTTTTTCTTACGCTTTAAATTATATAAAAGCATTCTCGCGCACGGTTTCAGCTTTGCATATTTTTTAAGTGATTTTTTATGATGCGCTCTATATATAGCAAGAGCCTTATCTAAATTATCTTTTGAAAAAAAACAAGCAACAAAATTCTTATCTCCATTGCCGATATTCTTTTTAACTATCTCAAAAGACACAGGAGCAAACCCCATTTCTGAACGAGTAAAATTCAAACTTTTTTCAATAGCTTTATAAGCATCTGCCAATGTTCCGTCAAGATCAAATATGAATAGTTTTTTTTCTTTGAGTTTAAAATTCGCCATATTATTTCCTCATTAGCTGACTATA
>JAGLQQ010000285.1 GCA_023136735.1 Candidatus Omnitrophota bacterium
CAAAATAGTTTTTTGCAATTTTTCAAAAGTTTTTCATTCGATTTGGCTAGTACTACTTTAAATATGCCTTTATTATCTTCTGCTCTTCAACTGGCTTATCCATGGCCCCAGTCTTGGTATTTTCCATTTTCTCAACTACGTCGTATCCTGATATAACCTCACCGAAAATAGTATGGCGCATATTCAACCACGGGGTCGGGGCAGTTGTAATAAAAAACTGGCTTCCATTGGTATTTGGCCCAGCATTGGCCATGGCCAGTATTCCCTTTTTGTCAAAAGTAACTTCTTTCGTTACTTCATCTCCAAACGGTTTACCCCATATAGATTCACCGCCGCGGCCTGTGCCTGTAGGATCTCCGCCCTGAACCATAAAGTTTTTTATAACACGATGAAAAATTATTCCGTCATAATACCCTTTTTCAATTAGTTTTGTAAAATTTTCACATGTCTTTGGTGCAGCTTCCGGCATTAATTGAATTTCTATATTCCCCTGATTTGTTTCTAAAATAACCACGTTTTTCTCCTTTAGTATTTCTTGCGCATTTGCATTGACTATAAAAAAACCCATAAACAATAGGCTAAAAATCAGTCGTTTCATAAATATCCTCCTTAATTCGAATTACAATAATTATCTATAAATTTGATTATCCTATTTTTAATGGCAGCATCCATTTCCGTATAAATAATTCCTACCGCAAAGCCATCCTTATCCATTTCCTTACGAACCCAAACAACCCTTGCCTTAAATTCAATTGCCTCATTGTCTTGCGGCAGAAAAAGGGCCAACTTAATGCTTGCCCCTATATCAATCTTATTTGCCAGCGTCAGATTCATCCCGCCATGACTGATATCAATTACTTTAGCCGGAAGTTTTACGCTTAGGTCATTCAAATTATTGATAACAATATCAGAATTTAATGCACATCGTATAAATTCTCTTCCCTCATTCACGTTCTTTGCATGCTCGCGGATAAATTGTGCCAGACGCTCTTTAACTTGCTCATCACTGTGCTGAAAACTAACCCCTGTTGCGAATCTATCACCCAGACTGGAAAGCTGCCAAAGCACTTTTCCCTCGAGATTCAAACTGGCTAGACCATCAGGTAAAGAGATTTGAAGCTTTATCTCATGTTCTTTGTCAAGCTTAGTGTCAGAATAAAAATTTATTCCGCTAAGACTCATATCCGTGTTCTCAACAAGTTCCATAACTCCATTACTGTTTCTAACCCTGATTTCGACTAATTTCAAGTCCTTGACCCTTACAAACTTTCGTCGCTCTTCCACTATCCATCCTTTCATTAATTCAAGCGGCCGATAAATTACTCAATTATTATAACCCTATTCCTGAGTGTTTTCACCTATTTTTTACTCACAATCTATCAATCCTGCCCTTGTTTTTTTTCAAGCAATTCAGCTATGCGCTCAAGCAGCCCCACAATAACGGCAATATTTTTTTTCATAAACACAGGAAACCCGACCAAATAACATGCAAGGCCTATCCCAACTACTGTCCAGATCAAGATCAAAGCTTTTAATAAACCGTTAAAAACCATTTTACTCCTCCTACCATATTCCCATAATTAAGTTTTTTGTTGTAGAGAACACTTAAAATAATGCCCGAACCACAAGGTTGTTACAAGTTCCCATTCCTGAGAACCAAAGGTATTAAGCCTCTGTGTAGTTCTTGACCTCTAAACCCCAGATAAAAACACACTTATACCCATATAATTGCATTTCGGCCTCTCTGGAATTTACTTATTCTACTCATCTGCCTTCAGTTTTTCCTGGCTTTTTTTATCCAAAAATTCTTTTCTTAGCTTTCTCCTGGATGAATCCTGCAAAAGCTCTCTAAAAGAAAGTGTTTTATCTTTTACTGTTGGATTTAATTCCACCCATATTTCATCAGAATAATCGCCCACCACTTCAGGAGAAGTTAGAAACAATGTACCTGTAGTTTTATTAAAAACATATACTTCTCTTGTTTGCGGATGAGTTTGAAACGCAAAACGATCATTATCCTTATTTTGTATTAATATGTTAAGAATTAATATCAATACAACTGTAATAACGCCAAGAAAAACATTCGTTAGTATTTTCTGCATAGGTTCATTCATGCCTTCCTTATAAAAA
>JAGLQQ010000286.1 GCA_023136735.1 Candidatus Omnitrophota bacterium
GCAACTGATTACTGCGTTAAATATTCTGTTTTAGATGCAATAAAAAAAAGATCTAGGGTTGGGTTGCTCACGCATGCGATAAAAGGAGTTAATGTTAAACCGAATGATTCTAAAAAAGCTATAATGCTTACCGGAAAAAGAGGAGCAAAAAAAATAACTATTAATCGTTTTTTGAATTAGGGGAACGATATCTCAATGGGTCAAAAGAAAAATATAATGATTGTATTGTTTATTATGCTGCTTCCAGGACTTATTTTTATAAGTCCTGGAATTCTATTTTGTGAAGACGAAAGCAGGGTGGAAGCATTAATAAAAGAGTATGAGAAAAAAATTGCCTATGATCCTTACAATGGTGAGATAAAGCAGGAGCTTAGTGTTCTTTACCATAATCGGGCAAAAGAACTGGCTGATGATGGTTTGTGGGAGGAAGCGATAGATAAAGAAGAGAGGTCCTATGATCTTGCTCCTGATACGGAAGTCATAAAGAAGACTCTGGCTGTTTACTATAATAGCTATGCACTTGAGCTAAGAGACGCGGGCAATTTTAGCAAGGCAGCTCAATGCTTAAAATTAGCGGTTGATAGCTTTCCGGATGAGCCGATATTGAAGAAAAATGCGGCTGCTCTCTATCTTGTTTGGGCAGATAATTTAATACGTAAAGATGAATATGACAATGCCGAGAGAATGCTTGTAAATGCTGAGCGTTTTGATGAGGAGAACCCATATTTGTATGTAATGAGAGGTGAGATTGCTTATACCAGGGATAACTATTACAGGGCAAAGGAAAATTGGAGTAAGGCTTTAGAATTCAATCCCAGCTTATATAATGTGCGTATTAAGCTTGAAAAACTTGAAAAAGATCAGGAAACAGAAAGAAATTTCAGTATAAAAGAGCTGGAACATTTCAAATTGAAATTTAAAGGCATTGATAAACAGGATTTAGCTGAAGAGGTTGCGGAAATTTTGCGCAATGCTTACCGGGAAGTAGGGCAAGACTATAACCTTTATCCCCGGGCTACTGTGCTTGTAGTTATTTATCCAAGAAATAAATTAAAAAAACTGGATTATTTTCCTGATTGGGCAGCAGGTACATATGATGGGAAAATCCGTTTTAGAGAAAACCTAATTGAAAATAAAACTTATATGAAGGCGGTATTGTACCATGAGTATACGCATGTGCTTGTGCGCATATTAGGCGGAGATAAAGTTCCTCTTTGGCTTAATGAGGGGTTGGCTGAATATTCGGCAAAGAAATTTAAAACTCCCGAAATGCGCAAAGCAAGGAAAATGCTTTTAATAAAGTTCTTTAAAAATAAAACTTTTTTTTCCATTGATCGGCTTGGGGGTATGGATTTAAACAGATTGTCATCTCTGTCTCCGAATCGTATTGAGCTGGTATATGCTCAATCTGAATCGTTTATCAATTATCTCATTAATAGATCTTCCTTACATGATATGAAGACCCTCTTAGAGCATTTGAAAAAGGGAGATAGTATTTACAAAGCGGTTAAAGATGTTCTTTTTGTTGATTTGGATGTGTTAGAGCGTGATTGGAAGAGTGGATTTGGCTATTAGGAGCGGATAGCGTCTAGCGATTAGC
>JAGLQQ010000287.1 GCA_023136735.1 Candidatus Omnitrophota bacterium
TTTATATTAGTATATCAGTGTAATCGGATTTTTAATCTGTATAATCAGATTCTTTCGTTTAACTTAAACAAGAAAGAACCAACTATTTTAAAGGAGAAAAACCATGGCAGAGACCCTCGGAAGCTTAATCGACAAGCTAACCATAAAATCCATCAGAGAATTCCATTTAGATGAAAACCTTAAAGCTAAGAAATCTAAATTCCCAAAAGCAGAATTAAAACTTAAAATGGCACTTTTAATGAAACAGAAGACACTGCAGCTAAAAGAGATCGAAGACTTTATCAACCTCGCTCTAAACAGTAAAATAACGTTGCGTGAGGAAAAGATCAAGCTGTATAATAAGCCCGCGGACATTGGCCGCATAGGTAAGAACGAAAAGCTTTCAAAGGCCATCGAAGGATTATCGCGAAAGAATATTGAATTATGGCATTTAGAAGATGAAGCCCGCAGAGCCGATATGCCGCTTTCTTATATCGGAAAAATAAAGAAAAAAATTGACCCTACAAACCAGCAAAGAAATGACTTTATTGATAAGATCGACGAACTATTTGAAAAGGCTATTTTAAAAAAAAGAAAAAACAAGAAATAAGGTTGATGGTTGTAGAAGCTGTAACTGAAAAATTTGAAATCAATTCACAAGCTCTCCTGAGACTGTTTTCTATTATCTGTCCTCTGTTATCTGTTTTCTGTAAACTGGAGTTTAAAAACTAATTCATGGATACTAAAAAGACATTCTCATCTCTCCCTGATAATTTACGGCAGATATTAAAAGTAGGCGGAATAGATAATCTCTACCCTCCTCAAGCAGAGGCGATAAATTGCGGCTTGCTTGAGAATAAGAATATGATCCTTTCCATGCCAACTGCCTCAGGAAAGACATTGCTTGCTGAGCTGGCAATGCTTAAAACTATCCTGAGCAAAAAAGGAAACTGCCTTTATATTGTCCCTTTGCGAGCCCTTGCTAGTGAAAAATACGAGGAATTCAAAGAAAAATATGCAAAACTTGGGATAAAAACAGGTATTGCAACTGGAGACTTTGATTATGTCTCAAACGATATTATCCAAAACGACATTCTTATTGCCACAGCTGAAAAAGTAGATTCCCTGCTCAGGCAAAGACCGGAATGGCTATGTTCTCGCCTTGGCTGTGTTATTGTAGATGAAATTCATTATATAGGAGATCCTAACCGAGGAGCAACATTAGAGACAGTAATTACACGCCTTTTGATGATAAACTCCAAGATCAAGCTTGTGGGATTAAGTGCTACGATTGCCAATGCCCAAGTGCTTGCTGATTGGCTTAATGCCGCTCTTGTAAAAAGCACTTGGAGACCGGTTACGCTAAAAGAGGGCGTTTACTGTAATGGTGAAATCACCTTTGCTGACGGCACGACAAAACCGGTCAGTACAGACAGGATCAAAGATGAGATCGCGGCTTTGGCTATTGACTGTGTCAATGACAAAGGACAAGTACTCGTTTTTGTAAATACCAGACGCTCTGCTCAGGCAGAAGCCAGACGCATTTCTAAAGAAATGCGCCAAGTACTCTCACGTGAGAATCGTTCTGCTTTAAGCGAACTTTCCCAGCAAATTAGTAAAACAGGCGGTGAAGCAACTAAACTTAGCGTCCAGCTAAGTGAATACTTAAGAGACGGAGTTGTTTTTCATCATGCAGGACTTGATCAAAGCCATCGAAAACTAATTGAAGACAATTTCAAAAAGAATATTATCAAAGTCATTTGCGCCACCCCTACGCTAGCTGTGGGTGTAAATCTCCCATCGCGGCGAACAATCATACGCGGAATGTACCGTTATGTTACAGGTGCCGGCATGAAGCCGATAAGCGTAATGGAGTATAAGCAAATGAGCGGCCGCGCGGGCCGGCCTAAATATGACAAATTCGGAGAGGCAATTCTCTATTCGAAAAATAAACAGGAGCAAGGCGACTTATTTACAAATTTTATTTTCGCGGACACAGAACCCATCCAATCCCATCTGGGTAATGAAAGCGCCTTAAGAGTACATTTACTAGCATCAATTGTTACTGGATTTATCACCAGCCGCGGCAGCGCGTTTAAATTTATAAATAAGACCTTTTTCTCATATCTAGAAAAGCACTATGACCTGAGCGATATGGTCATTGAGCTGCTTGAGTTTCTCGAGCGGGAAGGCATGATAAAGAAGAAGGATGACAAGCTCTTGCCCACAGCTTTCGGAACAAGGATCAGCCGGCTGTATATTGACCCTATCAGTGCCGTAATAATCAGAGACTGCCTCAAGGATTCCGATATGCAGCTTGATCCATTAACAGTGCTTTACCTCATCACCTCAGTACCTGATATGTTCACACTAGCTTTTAATAAATCTGATATAGAAAAAGTAGTACCTTTTGCGAATATGCACGCTGATAAATTTGAACTTCCCTTACCTCTCAGTGCTGATTACACTTCCCATTTGGCAAAAATAAAAACTATTTTCATGATCAGCCGCTGGATGGAAGAAGACAAAGAAGAACTTGTTTGTGAGTTTTTTGGTGTGGGCCCGGGAGATATTCATCGTTTTATGGACACAGCAAACTGGCTGGCTTATTCAACCATTGAAATCGCGAAATTATTTAAAATACCCGGATTAAAGCCTTTGCATGATCTGAGAGCTCAGATACGCTACGGCATCAAGCCGGAGCTTATCGAGCTTGTGAACTTAAGAGGTATCGGCCGTCTGAGAGCCAGAAACCTGTTTAACAAAGGATATAAGGACATCAAACACTTAAAAGACGCTCCCGTCAGCAAACTGCAGAAAGTACCCAATATAGGCAAAGAAATCGCCTCCAGCATCAAAAAGCAAGTAGATAAGCTGGACTAAACAACTCACTGCCTAC
>JAGLQQ010000288.1 GCA_023136735.1 Candidatus Omnitrophota bacterium
GTAATAGTTTAGCCAGCTGAAGAGTTATAAGGAGATAGAAGCAGCTGCTTGAGAAGGATTAGCAAAAAGCGAGCGGTAAAAAGATATCGGATTAAGGGTATGCTGGCGTGCGGTTTGAAGCAGGCTCATCAAGACTTGATGATTCATCTTTCCCGATTCAGAACGATTCCCAAAAGTAATTTTGCGCATAATCACATTAGGCCGCAGCAACCTTTCCGCCCAATTATTATGCGAGCACACTTCAACAAAATCCAAACAAGTGATTAATTCTTTAAATTGTTTCTGTAACTTTATCCGGAATCTCTCCGCTTTTGGGTGGGACAAATTCTGTTTAAGCAGCCTACGTAACTGTCCAATAACATCGGCTTTAAGAACAGAAAAGTTTCTCGGGATTTTTTTAGCCAATCTCTTATCTAATAAAATAATCTTCTTTATTAGAACTTTCAACCGACTAAAATATTTGACCAATTTACGATCATTGTTAAAGTAAATAAGCCTCTTTTTTATTAGACGCAATAGGTGGATTAAACAGCGCTGCTTACGGCAAATAATTTTGTTATAAGCCGAAAGAAAATCACTAATTAATACGCCTGAATATTTCTTGCCTAAAATATTTTTTACCTGTTTTTGTCCCCGGCCTTCTTCGATTGTATAGACAATAGCTCCCTTTGACGCGTAGCACCATAACCAGTCATCTTTCCATCCGGTTTCGTCTATATGCAAATAGGGTTTATTTTTCAACTCTGCTTTTAACTGGTCATATAATGGCTGTCCCCGGATTCGTAATTGTTTATCAAATCCAACTAAAGAACTATGATCTATATCAAGATTAAAACATTCCTTGAATAATACCCGGATTTTTCGGTAAGGTAGGCTCATATTATAATGTAAAAATGCCCCCATGCTTTTGACATTAGGGCCAAGATAGCTCCCTAAAAGCTCTCCTTCAGCAACTCCAGAGGCTGTTTTTTTGCAATTCCGGCAATAGTAATAGTGGTGCCTAAAACGAGTTACTTGTGTTTGCGGAATTGCAATATCTTCTTGATAGTGATCTTCATATCTATCGCACTGACTGAGATTATTGCCTTGGCAATGAGGACATTCATAAACGTGGATATCTTTATGGATATCCACTCGTTTAGGAATTTTTCGAGTTGCGCCAGGATGTCCTATTGGCGCTCCTTTTTTCTTTAGAGGTTTCTTTTTAATATTGGCTTGATCAGATTCGGCCTTTACCGATTTCTTCTTGAAAAGCATTTGACGATATTCGTTGAGCTGAATTTCTAAATCGCGTATCTTTTCTTCCAATTGATCCTTTTGTTGTTTTAAATCCTCCGATTGTTGTTTTAAATCCTCTGATTGCCTGTGCAATTGTTCAGACTTATCCTTAAGCGCTTTATTTTTATGTCTTAATTTCTGGTTTTGCCGGCGTAAGTTGTCTGCTTTATTTTTATGTTTTTTCATAATCTTAATTATAGCTTATCATAGTGATAACGTAGAATCTGGAAGTTAACTTCTGACAACTCATATAAAATTTCAATTAATTTCTTATAATTATTTAATCCTTTTTGCGCGTGGAGAAACTTTTTCGGGGTTAAAAAGATACTTTGTGATTTATTGTTATACCGATGAGATAAATAATGATAGGGCCCATGAAGAGCAGGATTTTCCGCGTCTTTGCATTTACAGTTGGGATTACCGCAAATATTGCCTTGTTTTCGCAAACTACCCCTCAGCACAAAGGCTTCCTTGCTCAATTTTACCAGCAACTGCTGGCGGTTTTTAATTAATTCTTTAAAAGATGGCTTATTCTTCATTTCTACCGAAGAATTATATCATTCTTCGGTTATTTTGTCAAGAAAAAAATCGTCTGGGTCAATATTGACGATTTCCTGCTATTTTTTTTCTTCAGCTGGCTAAACTATTACGATTTAAAGGGGTTGTCTGCATCTTCTGTTGCCATCAGTGATACAAAAGTGTGTGAAGATCTCATTTCTATTGAAGCAAAATTAGGTACGCCTTTGCCATATGAGCAATATGAAGTATGTGGTGATAGGCGGTTTAAACATCTTTCTGATTTAGAGATTGTCCTTTCGATTGAGGACGTAGAGGTTAAAGGGGCTGCAGTCTTTAATGAGATGAAAGTAGATGGGTGTATCGAAATTAAGAATCTCCTTGTAGAGTATGATTTACGTTTACCTGGGGTGGAAATCACAAGAGACGTTCATTTGATTGGGTTAGAAATAAATAAGTGCTTAGTGTTACGTAAAATAAAGGTCGACAGAGATTTTTACCTTTTAAAATCTACAATTAGTGAAGATATATTTTTTGAAGCGGCTGATATTTATGGGGATATAACTTTTACCAATATTAAAATAGGAAAGGATTTGCGATTCACAGAGACTAAGGTGAATAGAAACGTATCTTTTAAGGATATTAGCTTTGGGAGGGCTATTAATATAGAGCATACTTGCATAAATGGGAGAGTTGATTTTAATGAATGCAGTTTTCATAGGCCGTATGGGCAAGAAACTTTGAGTCGTAAAGCTAAGATTTCTTGTGAAAAATTTGGTGACAGGGGAGGCGCGGATAATTATTTTTATCTCGAAATGGCCGGTAGGAGAAAAAGGAAAAAGTGGTACATAAAATATCCTGAATTATTAATACAGTATTGTTTTAATTATGGTACTAAATGGCTACCTATTATTTTTTTCTGGTTTGGAATGGTTCTCTTATCAGGTTTATTTTATTGGATTGGACAAGGCTTAAGAATGTCTGGTCAGGATAAAAGTGATTTTGTTTCTTTTTTAGGGGCGATGTATTTTAGTGTTGTTACTGCTACAACATTAGGATATGGTGATTATCTGCCTATATCTTGGTGGTCAAAGTTATTGGCAGGTTTTGAGGCTTCCTTCGGAATGTTCCTGTGGGCTTTTTTTATAGCTGTTTTTGCTCGCAAATACATGAGGTAGTCTTTGAGTAAAAATTGCAATATATACACGAGTATCAACCGAAGATCAGGCAAAAGAAGGCTATTCTCTTGAAGTTCAAAGAGAATAGCCCCTGCAAATTTTGCAAGGGTAAAATTTATGCGCAGGGACAGGCTTAAATCTTTTGCCAAGCGCGAAGGCTTTGATATTTTTAACGTCTATTGCGATGAGGGGATAAGTGCGTATTCTACAAGACGAGAAGCTTTGCAGCAATTATTAAAGGACGCTAAGGATAAGAAGTTTGACCTTGTGCTTGTTTATAAAATAGACAGATTTAGTCGTAAGTTAAAAGACCTTTTGAATTTGGTTGATGAGCTTTCATCTTATGGCGTTGGGTTTAAGTCTGCGACCGAGCCTTTTGACAGCATAACATCAACAGGCAAGCTAATGTTTCAGCAATTGGGTAGTTTTGCTGAGT
>JAGLQQ010000289.1 GCA_023136735.1 Candidatus Omnitrophota bacterium
TGCTTACGGCAACTGCTACTAAAGAAGTTGCAAAGGATATGTGTAAAATTTTTTTTATACCACGAGAAAACGTGGTTATTACAGGTTTTTTCAGGCAAAATCTTCATCTTAAAATTAGACCAACTGTAGAAAAAGAGAAAGATGATGTACTGTTAATCAGGATTAAGCAAAACGCGGATGAACCCACCATAATTTATGTTACTCTGCAAAAAACAGCGGAGCGTGTTGCGGAAATGCTGAAAATAAATAACATTTCCGCGCAATGCTATCACGCTGGGATGAAAAGCGAAGAAAGGGAAAATATTCAGAATAGATTTATGAGCGGCGAAATTAATATTGTGGTTGCGACTATTGCTTTTGGAATGGGGATTGACAAAAAGAACATCAGGAGAATTATACATTATAATCTTCCTAAATCCATTGAAAACTATAGCCAGGAGATCGGGCGGGCGGGAAGGGATGGACAGATATCTGTTTGTGAGGTGTTGGCAAATCGCGATAACATTAATGTCTTAGAAAATTTTATTTATGGAGATACTCCTGAAAAAGAAGACATTGAAACATTGCTGAAGTTTATTACCGGTAATTCTACAAATATGCTTAACATTAAATTATATGATGTATGCGCTGAGACTAATATTAGAATCTTGCCGTTAAAAACTTTATTTGTATATTTGGGAATGCGCGGTATTATTAAGCCGAAATATATCTATTTTGAAGATTACAGCTTTAAATTCATAAAAAAAGAGGAAGAAATTATTGCGCAATTTAAGGCAGAGCGTAAACAGTTTGTAACTGAACTGTTTAAATGCAGTAAAATTGCTAAGGTCTGGACTAAGGTAAATATAGAGGCATTAATGGAAAATTATAAGTCTCTTCGCCAGCGCATAGTGACTGCGTTGGAATACTTTGATGAAAAGGGGTGGATTGAATTAATATCCCAGCGTTCTGTGGAAGCATATGAGATTATTAATCGGGATTTTGATCTTAAGGAATTGACACTTGAGTTGTATCAGCTTTTTAAGGATAAAGAAAAAAATGAAATAGAGCGCTTACATAAGATGGTGGCATTTTTTGAAAGTAATGTTTGTATAAGTAAGAGCTTAGCGCGGTATTTTGACGAATATATTGAAAGGGATTGCGGCAGTTGTTCTGTTTGTGCCAGGGGAGCTGCGCGGATAAAAGTAACTACATCATTAATTCCGCTTTTAGAATATAATTTTACGGAATTGACTGTAGCATTATTTAAAGCTATATCCGAAGATGTTTCGGATATAGTGATCTCAAAATTTCTCTGTGGAATCAATGCGCCTGTTTTTGCCAGGATAAAAGCGAAAAAGATGTCTGGCTTTGGAAAATTGCAGAATCATTCATTTTATAATGTATTGAGTTGGGTAAGAGGTAGCGAAAAATACAGGGTCTAGTTTGTTCGGGCGCATAAAGCCAAAGAACGTTATATGGTCTGTGATAATACCTATTTAATTGATCAAGATATGATTCATGGACCAAAGATTGATGAGTTAGAGGTCTAACTTAAGGAAATTTTTGAGAACCCGCAATCAAAGGTAGTAATCTTTTCTCAGTGGCTTCGTATGATGGAGTTGATTATGCGTATGCTTAACGTCAATGGTTGGAAGTATTCGTTTTTGCATGGAGGTGTACCATCGGGCAAAAGAGGAGACCTTATTAAAACTTTTCAAAAGGATGCAAAGTGCAGGATATTTTATCAACCGAGGCTGGTAGTGTAGGATTGAATCTTCAGAACGCTGCCTTCGTCATCAATATCGATCTTCCCTGGAATCCTGCTATATTAGAACAAAGAATCCGCCGAGTGCATCGTATGGGGCAGAAAAATCCTGT
>JAGLQQ010000029.1 GCA_023136735.1 Candidatus Omnitrophota bacterium
GCCTTAGCCGGCATAGTCAAGTGCAAGGCGACTGCGGAAAACGGAAGCATACTACGAGGTGATTTGCTGGTTACCTCTTCTCTTGCCGGACATGCGATGAAAGCTGTCCCTAAAGAGGTTAAGCCGGGGATGATAATAGGAAAAGCCATGCAGCCATTAAAAGAAAATACAGGGACGATTTATATATTGGTGAATAAAAAGTAAAGAATGTATATGCGAGATTTAAAAATGAAAATTATGCTTATTGTTTGTTTGTGCCTGATGAGTGTCTTTGGTTTGCTGCTTGTTGCGCAAAGTTTTGCGCAGGAGGGTTCAAATCAAACAGTTGAGGTGTCCGGGTATAGTTTTAATACTAATACCGTAAATATGAGTCCTGTTGATTACGGCGTAGTGGTGAGTAAAAGGTTTATAGATGAGGATAATGCGGCTTATTTTCTTGATCCCAGCGGCCTGAGCATGTTGAGAAATCTGGAGGTTACGGATGAGATAAAATTTGAAGCCGATCTGTATAATTACAATCTTTTCACTGGTGCTGAGAGACAGTTTAGAATAACTAATCTAGGAAGTACTTATTATATGAATTTTGACGATGGGGGGGTGGATCCCGGCTTTGCAAAGTTCCACCATCTAAGGGCTTTTAAATTTTACATGGACGACCCTGGACCTCTGGATTGGAATGCTGAAAGAGGCGGCGGTAAATATGTTTATGATATCGCAGAATCAGTACTTGTGGCAGAGGGAGAGCCGGGGGATGTAGTGGTTATCAGCAGCGATACAGATATAACGGTTGTGAGATCGAAAAAGAAATTTGACACAGCAGTAGCAGGGGTTATATCAACAGAACCCAAGATTTATATGGGATATTCTCCGGATACAGAAAAAGAAGGAAAATATAAACCGCTGGCTTTAGCAGGCATTGTGCTTTGCAAGGTAAGCACGGAAAACGGAGCAATTAAAAAAGGTGATATTTTAGTCAGCTCTTCCGTGCCCGGGCATGCGATGAGAGCAGATCCCCAGCAGCTTACTCCGGGCATGATGCTGGGCAGCGCATTGGAAAATTGGGATCAAGGCGAGGGTAAAATATATATACTTGTAAATTAATCTAAGATGTGACTAAAGAACATACAAACCGGAAGACAGGTAACTCTGTCTTCTTTGTTCTCGAAATCCTTCAATTTATTGTAAAAACGAATTATTATAATTCAGATAATATTAATATTTATGAGGTGTGATTATGCTGAGAAGTGAAAAAATAAAAAAAGGTCTGGAGCGGGCGCCGCATCGAGCATTGCTGTTTGGTACAGGCCTTTCTCAATCGGATTTTAAAAAACCGTTTATTGCTGTGGCCAGTTCTTATAATGATTTTATCCCAGGACATGTGGGTATGCGTGATTTAGAGCGTTTTATTGAACGCGGTATTATAAGTCAGGGTGGTGTTCCGTTTTTCTTCGGTGTGCCGGGGATATGCGATGGGATTGCCATGGGCCATGAGGGAATGCATTATCCTCTTGCATCTCGTGAATTGATTGCGGATTCTGTAGAATCAGTAGCCAAGGCGCATTGTGTTGACGGGCTTGTTTGTCTTACTAATTGCGATAAGATAACTCCCGGCATGATTATGGCTATAGCACGTTTAAATATACCGGCGATTGTAATTACCGCGGGGCCCATGCTTTCGGGGCGGCTTGGCAAAAAAAAGTTATCTTTTGTCAGAGATACTTTTGAAGCACTTGCCGAGACTCAGCATGGAAAAATGACTCGTAAAGAGCTATCTTGCTTGGAAATCGAAGCCTGTCCGGGGCAGGGATCGTGTCAGGGGCTTTATACGGCAAATACTATGGCTTGCTTAACTGAGGCAATGGGTTTGTCATTGCCGGGTTGTGCTGCAGGTCTTGCGGGAATGGCTAAGAAAAAAAGAATTGCGCAGGCAACCGGGGAGCGGATTGTGCACTTGGTGCGAGAAAATATTACGCCAAATAAAATAATGAACAAAAAATCTTTGGAAAATGCGATCATGGTTGATATGACTTTAGGTGGATCAAGTAATACAATACTGCATTTACTGGCGATAGCTAATGAGTGTAAGATAAAAATCCCCCTGGAACGTTTTGATGAAATCAGTAAGCAGACGCCGCATATTACAAGCCTTAGGCCAGGCGGTGAGTACTTCATGGAAGATT
Organism: Candidatus Omnitrophota bacterium; assembly: GCA_023136735.1. Lineage (GTDB taxonomy): Bacteria > Omnitrophota > Gorgyraeia > B26-G9 > B26-G9 > JAGLQQ01. The sequence continues at coordinate 2,181 of JAGLQQ010000029.1, forward strand.
TGGAATATGCCGGCGGTATCCCAGCTGTTTTAAAGCGATTGCGAAATAAACTTAAAGACAATATTACCGTTTCCGGGCAGATGATAAAGCAAATAGCAGATGGCGCCCAGATTCTTGATGAGGATGTAATTAGGCCTATGAGTAAAGCGCTGCATAAAGAAGGCGGCATGGCTATTTTGTTTGGGAACCTTGCTCCTGAGGGTGCGGTAGTGAAACAGTCGGCTGTAAGTGATAAGATGCTTTATTTTAAAGGCAAAGCGAGAGTATATAATAGCGAAGAAGAAGTTATGAAAGATATTCTTGCCGGCAAAGTCAAAAAAGGAACTGTTCTTGTCGTGCGCTATGAAGGTCCTTGCGGTGGTCCGGGCATGAGAGAAATGCTTGCGCCTACAGCGGCAATTGTGGGTATGGGGCTTGCTGAAGATGTGGCATTAATTACTGACGGCAGATTTTCCGGCGGGACACGCGGTCCTTGCTTGGGGCATGTATCCCCAGAGGCCTCAGCAGGCGGCCCTATATCTGCGGTTAAAAATAATGATGAAATAATAATCGATATACGCAAAAGAAAACTTCATTTGTGTGTTGATAAGAAGGAGTTGGGACAGAGGCTGCGGAAAGTTCGTCATCCGCAGCCCAAAGTAACTACCGGCTGGCTTGTGCGGTATGCAAAAATGGTTAGTTCTGCCAGCACAGGAGCAATATTGAAAACTGATTTTTAAAAATAACCGGGATATAACATTTTAGAGATTTTTTAATCCCGCCAAATATCGGCGGGATTAATTTGCGCTATTTAAAAATTTGGCGGGATTAACAAAGTGATTTAATGTCCAATTAAAAAAGGAAAAATAAAATGAAAAAAAATGGCGCGCAAATACTAGTTGATTCTTTATTACATGAAGGAGTGAGAGTTATTTTTGGTTATCCAGGGGGTGTGATTTTACCCTTAACGGATGTGCTTTATGATACGCCGATAGATTTTATTCTTGTTCGTCATGAGCAGGGCGCAGCGCATGCTGCTGACGGGTATGCTCGTTCAACAGGTAAGGTTGGGGTTTGTCTGGCGACATCAGGCCCCGGCGCTACTAATCTTGTAACCGGACTAGCAACAGCACATATGGACTCTATCCCCATGGTGGCTATAACTGGACAAGTTAAAACAAGCTTGATTGGAAATGATGCTTTTCAGGAATCCGATGTGACCGGAATTACCAGGCCGATAACAAAGCATAATTATCTGGTTAAGGATATTTCTGAACTCGCAAAGACAGTTAAAGAGGCATTCCATATCGCTTCTACCGGCCGTCCCGGACCTGTGGTTATTGATCTTCCGGTTGATGTGCAGATGCAGGAAATGGAGTTTGATTATCCTGATAAAGTTTCTTTGCGTTCATATATCCCGACACTTAATCCTCGTCCAGGTCATGTGAGAAAAGCGGCAAAGCTGATAGAAAAAAGCAAGAGACCGGTAATATATGCAGGCGGAGGTGTGATTATAAGCGGTGCTCATGATCAGCTCTTAGAGCTGGCTTTTAAAATAAAAGCGCCGGTAACAACTACGCTGATGGGGTTGGGAGCATTTCCGGAAAATAATGAGCTGTCTTTAGGTATGCTTGGAATGCATGGAACTGCTTATGCTAACCATTCTATAATGGAAAGTGATTTGATTATTGCAGTGGGCGCGCGTTTTGATGATCGCGTTACCGGAAGGCTCGATAAATTTGCTCCGGAAGCTAAAGTTATTCATATTGATATTGATCCGACAGCAATTAGTAAGAATATTAAGGTTGATGTTCCTATTGTCTGCGATGCAAAAATCGGACTAGAGGAGCTTAATAAAATAGTAAAAAAACCGAATACTAAAGAATGGCTGAAAAAGGTCAATGATTGGAAAAAGAAATACCCTTTGACATATAAGACTGGAAAAAAGATCAGTCCGCAGTATGTGGTTGAGCAAATATACAAAGTAACAAACGGTGATGCTATTATCTGTACAGAGGTTGGACAGAATCAGATGTGGGCAGCGCAGTATTATACTTATACAAAGCCGCGCACATGGATTTCATCAGGCGGATTAGGTACAATGGGATACGGATTGCCTGCAGCGATAGGAGCTAAGATTGGAAGGCCGGATAAGATAGTTTTTGATATTGCAGGTGATGGGTCTATACAAATGAATATTCAGGAGCTTGCTACGGCAGTGGCGAATAAAATCAATGTGAAAATAGCGATACTTAATAATGGGTATTTGGGAATGGTGCGTCAATGGCAAGAACTGTTTTACGATAAGCGTTATGCGTCTACCCTTATCACAGGGCCTGATTTTGTCAAATTGGCTGAAGCTTATGGGGCTGTGGGTATGCGTGTTAAAAATTTAAAAGATGTGGCGAAAACAATAAAAGAGGCAATAGCTATTCCGAATGTTGTAATAATGGATTTTATCGTCGAGGAAGAAGCAAATGTTTTTCCCATGGTGCCCGCTGGTGAGGCAATTAATCAGATGATTGGGGCATTGGCTTAAACACGAATTTACACTAATAGCACACGAATTGCAAACGAATATATACTGATAATACACAAATTAAAACGAATAAAATTTCTGTTAATAAATTCGTGCTTGATTCGTGAAAATTAGTGTTTAAAAAAGAGGAGTAAAAAATGAAACATACTATTTATGCATTAGTTGAAAACAAACCAGGGGTGCTTGCCAGGATTTCAGGCTTGTTTAGCGCGCGTGGTTTTAATATCGAGTCTTTGGCGGTTGGAGAAACTCATGATCCGACTATGTCTCGGATGACAATGATTGTTGACGCTAAGGATGAAAAAATATTGGAGCAGATCAAAAAGCAGCTTAATAAGCTTATTGATGTTGTTAGTGTGGGAGACCTGACAAAGAAGAAATTTATTGAACGGGAGCTTGTTTTGATAAAGATCAATGTAGCTAAGACTTCTAAACAGAAATTGAATGAAATGCTTAGTAAGTTTTCTGTAAGAATTCTATCATGTGAAAAATCAACAGCAATTATTGAAGCAACTGAAACAAAGGAGCGGACAAGCTTGCTGTTGGAAACGCTGAGAAAGCTAGGGATAAAAGAGCTGGTCAGAACGGGAAGAATCGCAATCGCAGAATAAAGGCAGAATCTAGTTTATGCCGGGGGATATCCTATGCTTGAAATTAAGGAACTGCTTAGATTAATTGTAGAAAGAGGCGCATCAGATTTGCATTTAACCGTGGGGCGTCCTCCTCAGTTGAGAATAGGCGGACATCTTACGCATATAGAAAATGCAGAGGTGCTTGACCCTGAAGCTGTCCAGAAACTGGCATATAGCCTTTTGACCAGCGATCAGATCACCTGGTTTGAAACAAAAAAAGAACTTGATTTTTCTTGCGGACTTCCTGAGATAAGCCGTTTTCGTGTGAACTTATTTTATCAACGGGGATCGATAGCATTAGCGGCACGAGTAATTCCGTTTGTTATTCCAACAATAGAGGAACTAAAGCTTCCTGTAGTAGCTAAAGAGTATGCTGATAAGCCGACAGGTTTAGTGCTGATTACCGGAGCAACCGGAAGCGGTAAGTCAACTACGCAGGCGGCAATAGTTGATTACATTAATAAAAATCGCAGGGCGCATATTATTTCCATAGAAGATCCGATTGAGTATTTGCATAAACATAATTTATGCACAATAAATCAACGCCAATTAGGGACTGACACATTGTCTTTTAAAGAAGCTCTTAAGCATGTTTTACGGCAGGATCCGGATATAGTTATAATTGGTGAAATGCGTGATCTGGAAACAATACAGGCGGCTTTAACGCTAGCCGAAACCGGACATTTGGTTTTTGCTACATTGCATACAGGAAGCGCGGTTAACTCCATCACCCGGATTGTGGATGTGTTTCCCGCGCATCAGCAGCAGCAAATACGCGTGCAGCTTTCGCTTGTGCTTGTGGGTGTAATGGTTCAGCAGCTTATTCCGAATGCAAAAGGAAAAGGCAGATCACTAGCTATAGAGGTTATGACAGTAATTAGCGGTATACAGAACCTGATTAGGGAAAATCAAATACATCAGATATATTCCCTGATCCAAACCGGGCGCAGATATGGAATGTATACTATGAATCAATCACTTTGTGATCTGGTTCATTCTGGTAAAATAACTTTTGAAGAGGCGTTGAAACATACTTTAGATGAAGAGGAATTAACTACATTGCTGCAAAAATCAAAAGGATAAGGAGACAGGGAGAAGTTATGTTAAAAATATACTATGAAAATGATGCAGACTTGAAATTGTTGGAGAATAAAACGATTGGAATAATTGGTTACGGAAGCCAGGGGCATGCCCAGGCTCAAAACCTGCGCGATTCAGGCTTAAAGGTAATGGTCTCAGAGATGGAAGGGACGGCTAACTATAAGCTGGCGCAATTACACGGATTTGAACCAGTAAGTGCGGCAGAGCTTACAAAGACTGCTGATATTATTCAGATCTTAGTTCCTGATGAATTGCAGGGAGAGCTGTATGAAAAAGATATTAAGCCGAATTTATCAGATGGCAAAGCAATTATGTTCTCACATGGATTCAATATTAATTTTAAACATATTGTCCCAACTACAGGGATTGATGTGTTTATGATTGCCCCAAAAGGGCCAGGCCATTTGGTTCGTAGTGAATATGAAAAAGGCGGCGGAGTGCCTTGCCTGATCGCTGTTTATCAAGATGCAACAGGCAAAGCGAAAGACATTGCCTTAGCTTATGGTAAAGGTGTTGGCGGTGCTCGTGCTGGAATAATTGAAACTACATTTCAAGAAGAGACAGAGACGGATCTTTTCGGTGAGCAGGTTGTTTTGTGCGGAGGGGTTACCGAACTTGTCAAAAAAGGCTTTGAGACGTTGATAGAAGCAGGGTATCAGCCGGGGATTGCTTATTTTGAATGTTTGCATGAGCTAAAGTTGATTGTGGATCTTTTTTATCAAGGCGGCATCGATTATATGAGATATTCGGTCTCTAATACTGCGGAGTATGGAGACCTGACTCGTGGTAAGAGAATTATTAATGATAAGACAAAAGAAGAGATGAAAAAGATCCTTACTGAAATTCAGGATGGCAGCTTTGCAAAAGAGTGGATGGATGAGTGCAAAAATGGGAAAAAGAACTTTAAAAGGATGGAAGCAGAAGAGAAGAATCATCCGATTGAAGTTGTTGGACGCGACTTAAGAAAAATGATGAAGTGGATAGATTCTAAAGAAGTATAGTTGATAAAGGTTAACTGTAAAAAAAGGGTTCTTTCTTGTTTAAGTTGAACGAAAGAACCTGATTACACTGATATATTAATATAAATTAATCTCTGTAATCT
>JAGLQQ010000290.1 GCA_023136735.1 Candidatus Omnitrophota bacterium
TAATTTGTGTTACAATGCACTAGTTTAACAAAAATTAAATAATAAATACTTAATATGACAAAATACTATAAGTTATGTTTTTGCTTTTAGTTGCGGCTTGTGATCAGTGATTTTGTGTATTTTTTGTGTTTCTTTCGTTAAAATTCGAGTTGACTATGTTTTAGGTTTGTAGTAATGTATAAATATATGAAGAACAAAATGATCAAATTTTTCAAAAAACCAAGACTTAAGAGTCCTTATCTGGTAGCTGCTTGGCCGGGAATGGGAAATGTTGCTGCAAGGGCGGTAGAGTTTCTGTGGGAACAGCTCAAACCTATTGAGTTTGCTGAGTTATCAGCAGAGGGTTTTTTCTACCCGCATGAGGCTTGGATTTTTAATTCTCAGGTTGAATTTCCCAGACTGCCGACAGGTAAGTTCTATTTCTGGAAAAACGTAAAGGGTAAACATGACCTGATTATTTTCCTTTGTGAGGCACAGCCTTCATTGGAAAAGGGATATAATTACGCGCAAATGGTGCTTGATGTAGCGGAGGCTTTTAATGTTAAAAGGGTGTTTACCTTTGCCTCTATGCCGACTCCTATTGATCATACCCAGGAATCACGTGTGTGGGCTACAGTAACAGAGAAAAAAATGATAAAAGAACTGGATAAGATGCATGTACAGCCTATGCGTTCAGGACAAATTAGCGGGCTTAATGGATTACTATTGAGTGTTGCCAAAGAGCGTCGTATTGAAGGGCTATGTTTTCTTGCGGAAATTCCATTGTATTCCATTCAAATAGAAAATCCTAAGGCATCTAAATCTGTATTGGCTGTTTTTTGTAGAATATTTAATATTAAGCTTGATTTCAATAGTCTTGATGAGCGGGCTAAGATTATTGAAGATGAGATAGAGAGGCTTGTGGATTATTTTAAAACAGGCACTAGCCTTGGGCCGATAAGTGAGGACGAGGTTGAAAAGATCAAACAAACATTGGCTGCAGCTTCAAAAATACCAGAATCAGCTAAGTCAAAAATTGAAGAATTGTTTCATGCTGTTTCTAAGGATATAACGCGTGCTAACGAGTTGAAGATTGAATTAGATAAATGGCATATCTACAAGGAATATGAAGATAGATTCCTGGATTTATTTAGACCAGGAGGCAAAGATCATAACTAATAAAATGCAATGCTTAAATATATTTTAAGACGCCTAATTTTGCTTATTCCATTATTAATAGGGATAAGCTTAATTTCTTTTCTGGTGATGCATCTTGCTCCAGGTAAACCTACCGATATCCAAACCCAATTAAATCAAAAAGTCAGTCTGCAGGTAAGAGAGCGTTTGGAAAAATTATACGGGCTTGATCAACCGGTAATGGTGCAGTATTCTAACTGGATAAAACGCCTGGTAAGACTGGATTTCGGTGAGTCATTTGTCGACGGGCGGCCTGTTCGTAATAAAATTTCAGAAAGAATCCCCATAACATTAATTATTAATATTCTTTCCTTACTGATTATCTTCTCTATAGCTATTCCCATTGGAATATTCAGCGCAGTGAAAGTTGGTACGTTTTTTGACAGAGCTATGACGGTATTTGTTTTTATCGGCTTTGCTATGCCTACTTTCTGGCTGGCTCTTTTGCTTATGAAGTGGTTTGGAGTTACTTTGCAGTGGCTGCCGGTTTCAGGAATTCGTTCTATTGATTTCGAGCATATGAGCTTTTTTGGCAAATTACTGGACTATGCAAGACACCTTTTTCTACCGGTAATGATATCTGCTTTTACAGGCTTGGCCGGATTATCGCGTTATATGAGAGCAAATATGATACAGGTTTTGCGGCAGGATTATATCCGCACCGCGTATGCAAAGGGATTGTCTGCTAATAGGATTTATTTTCGCCATGCCTTGAAGAATGCATTGCTCCCTGTAATTACGATTTTAGGATTGTCTATCCCCGGTCTTATCGGAGGCAGTGTTATAACTGAGTCAATATTTGCTATACCTGGGATGGGGAAGTTGTTTTATGATGCGGTAATGGCACGAGATTATCCCGTTATCATGGGTATACTGGTTATTGGGGCATTTTTGACTTTAATTGGAAATTTGATTGCGGATGTTTCGTATTCTTTAGCAGACCCACGTATAAGAGAATCTGAGAAATAATTATGAATT
>JAGLQQ010000291.1 GCA_023136735.1 Candidatus Omnitrophota bacterium
AAAAAAACAATATTTTAGATTCTGTTTTAGATGTAAGTCGTTTTTTTATAGTTATTTTCGTTATGTTAATTATAGTGATTCTTTTTTTATTTTCTATGAAATTTGATTTTAAAAATTATGACATTGTTTTAGCTTCAAGACTTAACTCAAGTACTTATTATGGGATAGAGTATAGTCCTAATTTTGAAATGTGGAAGATAGAACACTCCAAAGACGGCAGTTTATGTATCAGACGTTTGTTTCCTTGAAAAATCTAGCAATAATTAAAAAATAATTACAAAAGAGAAATCAATTTCATGTTAAAGATAAAAACATCATTAATATCATGGGCTCTTATGGGAGCTTTGGGTCTGCTTGTTTTTGTCCTTCTGTTTAATCATGCCTTTCCGATTGCTTCAATAGATATTCGTTTTAATAAACAAGAGGTGCTGGAAGCAGCTACGGCCTTTGTCAAGGAACAGGGATATGAGCTAGAGGGATATGAGAGTTCAATACTATTTGATTCTGATTATACGGCTTCTGTTTATTTGCAAAAAACTCAAGGCATAAAGAAATCAAATGACCTTATTCGCTCAGGAGTTCCGATATGGTTTTGGAGTGTGCGCTGGTATAAGGAACTTGATAAAGAGGGGTTTTATTGTGATGTTGATCCTACAACAGGAAAAATCATTAATTTTTATCACTCTTTACTTGATGATGCTCCGGGGGCAAAGCTTGAATTTAAGCAAGCTAAGGCTTTGGCAGAAACTAAAATACTTGAGCACGGAGTAATTTTACCAGATTATGAATTGAAGGAGAATAATTCGAAGGAGCAAAAGAACAGGATTGATTATTATTTTGAATGGGAAAAGAAAGATTATGCTATTGATGACGCGCATTTGCGCTTAAGCGTTTCAATCCAGGGGGACACACTTGGCTCCTTGTCAGAGTATCTGGATATCCCTGAAGAATTTATGCGTCAATTGCAAAAGGATTTATCTTTTGGGCAGGTACTGTCTATTATAACGACAATTTTCATGTTCTTTTTATTTATTGCGGCAATAGTTGTTTTGGTGATCCAGTTTAAAAAGGATAAGGTTAACTGGAAATTCGGACTTTGTTTTGGTGTTTTGGTCAGCGTTATTACAATTTTTGATTTTTTAAACAGTATGCCTCTTTTATGGAGTGCTTATCCGGATACAATGAGTAAAGGAGTCTTTGCGGCTATTTCCGCGGGGACTATGTTTGTCGGCGCTCTTCTGGTAGGCCTGATAATTTTTCTTTTCGGCAGTTCCGGAGAATCGTTATGCGCTGAAGTCAGCGGATTGAAGATGCCTGTGCTTGAAGCTCTTCGCACAGGAAAGCCGGAAAAAGCAGAGATAATCCAGACATTTGTCGTCGGCTACAGTTTGGCATTTATTTTTCTTGGATATATAAGTTTATTTTATCTTTTAGGGACTAAATATTTTAATATCTGGATGCCGCCGGAAGCAGAGTATTCGAATATACTTGGGACAAATATGCCGTTTTTATTCCCCCTAACTGTTGCTTTGGGGGCGGCTGTAAGTGAGGAATTCATGTTTCGCTTATTTGCCATATCATTTTTTAAGAAATACCTGAAGCTGACATGGCTGGGAGTTTTAATCCCAGCGTTAATATGGGCGTTTGCGCATTCAAACTATCCGGTTTTTCCTGCGTATGTCCGGGGCATTGAGCTTACCATTGCCGGTATTTTGTTCGGGATAGTATTTTTGAAGTATGGTTTAGAGGCAGTGCTGATAACTCATTTCGTTATTAATGCTGCTCTGGTAGGCCTGCCGCTGATTAAATCTCAAAATGCTTACTTTATGATTTCAGGCATTGTGGTAGTTGCGATAGTATTTTTACCTGTTCC
>JAGLQQ010000003.1 GCA_023136735.1 Candidatus Omnitrophota bacterium
TTTGGTGGAAACTGGCGGATAATCATTGGCAAGCATTTATGGGCTTACGCCCATAGAATTCTGCAGCAATAATTAAATAACTTTTTCACCCTTTAAGTGATTATATTTTTTCTCTAAATACTTGCTATTACTACCTCTGTTTTCCCTTCTATAATTCTATTTAGGAGTTAGCGTACTTTGATACTTTTTTACCAATTATTGACTTCTATCTTTAAAGTAAATCGGCATTTATGGAAAATCTTAGCTGCCAGGATTGACTGTCTTTTTGTTCAAGGCAAATCACTGAGCTAGTAGAATACAAAATATTTACCGCATTTTCCTCTCGGTTAAGCAGCAGCGATGTAAAGCTAGCTAAAAAAGGCAGATGCCCCACCAACATGACGTCTTTAACACCAAATTCAATATTTTTTAGATATACTGAGGCTGAATCATTAGGTAAGATCCCGTCTATTTGCTCGACCATCCCTGCCCTCATCAATTTAGAGGCAAAAATTTCAGCGGTCTCAATAGCACGAGTTTTTCTACTGCTAAGGATGACTTCAATTTCAATCTGAGCTTTTTTTAAAAATTGAGCTGTCTTTCGCGCGTCCAGCTTACCTTTTTCGCTTAGCCCTCTCAAAACATCTTTATTTTCATCCAAAGCTTGTCCATGTCGAACTAAATAAAGCTTCACAAAAGCAATCCTACCATTCTATACCCAATGTCTGCTTCACATAGCAATTAATTTTGTCTATACTTTCGTCATTAATTTGAGTGAATTCAATCCCGCACTCAGAGAAATTCTCTTCTTTTTCCTTTGTCCAGATTACTTTACCCTTGGCATGAATCTCCTCATCGATATCAGGAAGATTAAAAAATAGATCAAGATCGTCTTCGTTTTTCAAAAGTTCTCTAGAAAAAACTTTCATCCCAGAAGGACTTACGTCTATACTAATACAACGCTTCTCCACTTCAGGAGCAGCCGCGAGTCTATATGTGACCATTGCACTCAGATTACTGCGCACAAATTCACGATGTTCATTGACTCTGCTCAGTGCGCCTTTTATATACTTCAAAAGCATTTGATGGGAATCCTCATCTATTTGAGTAAATTCCAAACCCGTGTCACAAAATGATTCAGAGAACTTCCTCTGCCAAATAACTTTTCCTTTAGCTGTAATAATCTTTGGTAAATCCGGAATGGATAGTGTAAAGGCTACCTCAATATTCTGATCTAAAACTTCATTAGAAATGAATCTAACCCCAGAGATACTAACATCTTGGACTAATACAGTATTTTCTTTTTCCGCCTGTTTATAAACCGCTTCCACCCCAACATAAAGCCGCGCAAATCCTCTTCTCTCTCTCGCCATATAATCCTCCTGATTATCTTAGCCAATAACTTCTGATTTCAAACTATTTCCTTTTGGCTCTTTAATGGAATTACTGAATTTATTATATTTATTCTATAATGTTCATAATTATATGTCAAAGGGAAAGTTATGTCCCCAACTCCTAGATAGAAAACACTTTTCCTCAGCTTATCAACCAGATGGGGGGAATTGTATTCGCGGATTTTAATAAGTCGATTTA
>JAGLQQ010000030.1 GCA_023136735.1 Candidatus Omnitrophota bacterium
AATCATTAAGTTATAGTAATCTATTTAACTTAAGTAAGAATGACCCAAAAAAAGTGGATAAGCTATCAGGTTGTGAAAACTATTTTTACTCATTCTCGCCCTGCCTTAGGCAGGACTGCGAGGTAATATTAGTTTTTTAGACATTCATGTCAAAACTAATATTAAAATCCGCAAAAATAGTTATTCGCAACCTTAAAAAGTAAATAGCTTTTGAAAAATAGATTCGAGGCAATGACATGAAAAAAAAGATAAAAATATTCGATACAACCCTAAGAGATGGAGAACAGGCACCAGGTGCTAGTCTGAGTGATCAGGAAAAACTTGAAGTAGCGCACCAGCTTGTTCGTCTGGGGGTTGATGTTATTGAAGCAGGATTTCCGATTTCTTCTCCAGGTGATTTTGAGAGTGTCAAGCAAATCGCCCGAAAAGTTAAAGGAGCAACTATCTGTGCTCTGGCCCGATCATTAAATAAAGATATAGAGGCTGCGGACATAGCACTTAAGCCGGCAAAAAGAAAACGTATTCATGTTTTTTTAGCAACCTCTAAGATTCACATGAAATATAAACTGCGAAAAGCAGAAAGCGAAATAATCAACATTGCTGAAAATGCTGTTAAGTATGCTCGTAAGTTTTCTGCTGATGTTCAGTTTTCTCCTGAAGACGCGTCGCGTACGGAAAAAGAGTTTCTTTACCGGGTTATCGAAAGAGTTATTAAAGCAGGAGCAACAACAGTTAATATCCCCGATACAGTGGGCTTTGCCCAGCCGGATGAATTCGGCGGACTTATTAAGCAGATAGTAAACAATGTGCCGAATATAAACAAGGCTATTATTGCTGTGCATTGTCATAATGACCTTGGCCTTGCTGTGGCTAATTCACTTGCGGCTATCCGCAACGGAGCGGGCCAGGTTGAGTGTACGGTAAACGGCATCGGAGAGAGAGCCGGGAACGCTGCATTAGAAGAGATTGTTATGAGTATTCGTACTCGTAAAGATAATTTCAAAAATATTTCTACTGGTATTAACACGAGGGAGATATATAAAACAAGCAGACTGGTGAGTAAATTGACCGGATTTGTTGTCGCGCCTAATAAAGCTATAGTAGGCGGTAATGCTTTCAGGCATGAATCAGGAATTCATCAGGACGGGGTGCTGAAAAAAAGACAGACATATGAGATTATTAGTCCTGAAGATGTGGGGTTTTATGGGGAGGGTCTTGTCCTTGGCAAACACTCGGGGAGGCATGCGCTTTCACAGCGTCTTGAGCAGATAGGTTTTAAGCTGAACAAAACACAGTTACAGAGTGCCTTCATACGTTTCAAAGAACTTGCCGATAAAAAGAAAGAGGTTTTTGAAGAAGATCTTATGTCGATTGTTGAAGAGCAGATGCAAGATGTTCCCCTGGTTTGGAGCCTTGTGGGTCTCGATTTCTACGGCGGCATTGGTGTTGAACCCAAAGTAGCGGTGGCACTTAAAAAAAACAACAAGACATTTAAAAAAACATCAACTGGTGACGGTCCGGTAGACGCGTGTTATAAAGCAATTGAAAAAATAACAGGAATCAAAGCAAAATTGTTAGACTATTCTATACAGTCAATTACCCGAGGTAAAGATGCCTTAGGAGAAGTTAATGTAAAGCTGAAGATTAAGCAGGAGGAGATAGCAGCGCGGGCTGCAAGTACTGATATTATCGAAGCATCTGCCAAGGCATATCTTAATGGAATAAACCGAGTGTTGTTTAAAACTAAGAAGTCTAAATCAATACGGCTTTGATTAAATATTTTAGTTAAAACCGCGCACAAAGGCAGGTAGACATGGAATTAAATAAGAAGCAAATATATGGCCTTATCGGATGTCCGGTTAAGCACAGTTTTTCCGCGGCGATGCATAATGCTGCTTTCACTCATTTGGGAATGAACGCTGAGTATAAACTTTTTGAAATAAATCCTCAAGAGCTGAAGTATTTCTTTCATCGGATTATACCTTTGAAAGATATAAATGGGGAGGAGTTTTCTTATAATGATCTTCATGGTTTTAATGTTACTATTCCGCATAAAGAAGCGGTGCTTGAATTTTTAAATGAAACATCCTCTGCAGCTGTTGATATCAAAGCGGTCAATACTATTAGTGTGTATAATGGCAGTGAGTTTAAAGGCATTAATACGGATTTTTTAGGCTTCACCCGCCATATAACCGAGATGGATGTAAATACAGGCAAAGTAGGTATGATCGGAGCTGGTGGAGCTGCAAGAGCTGTTGCTTATGCTTTAAAAGTAAAGAAAGCATTAGAACTTGTTATATATGATCAAGACAATCAAAAGGCAAAATTATTGGCAAGAGATGTTAACTCTTGGGATTCAACATGTTCGGCTTATGCGGTAGATTCCATTGAGGCCTTAAATCTTTATGATAAAACCTTGCTGGTCAATGCCTCGCCGGTTGGAATGCAAGATAGTGACCCATTGCTTATTAGCGAAAAAATGCTGCATAAAGATCTTTTTGTTTATGACCTGATATATAATCCCTCAGACACTAAATTACTCATGTTAGCAAAGGATCAGGGATTACGATGTCGCAACGGACTGAAAATGCTTTTGTACCAGGGGGTGCTTGCATTTGAACACTGGAGCGGTATTGACGCACCGAAGGAGGCAATGTTCGAGGCCTTAAAAGGAGAAATAAATGCCAGTGATAATACTTAAAAGCATAATTTTTATTTTCGGCGCTCTCATTGGCAGTTTTCTTAATGTATGTATTTACCGAATGCCTAGATCTGGAAAAGTTGAAAAGGAAGATTTCTTAAAGATTTCGGGAAGCCAAGAGCATGCGGATAATCTATGGCAGGATTTGATCGCAAGCGGTTATATTGATGAAGACGGGTTTGTTGAAGGAAAGTTTAGAAAACTTAGAAAGAAGAAAAAAGAAGAGGGGTTTCTCTTAGAAGGGAAATACGCCAAAAGTAAAAAACAGATTTTTGATATCATCAATAAATCTTTTGAGCTAAGTGTTGATAAGCCCAAGCGTTCTTTTTGTCCGCATTGCCAGAAACAGGTTTTATGGTATGACAATATTCCCATGTTAAGTTATCTTGCGCTTTCAGGGCGTTGCCGTTTTTGTAAAAAACAGATATCTTTCCGTTATTTTTTTGTTGAGTTTCTTACAGCGGCTTTACTGGTAGTGTTGTATGGATATTTTGGCTTATCAGCTAAGTTTTTTATTTACAGTTTGCTGACCTGTGCTTTAATTGCGGCAACTTTTATTGATTTTGACTTTCAAATCATTCCTGATGAAATTACCCTGGGAGGCCTGGTGGTGGGAATGATTTTATCAATAATATTCCCTCAATTGCACGATACTCCTTTGCGGATGCACGCGCTTATGTATTCACTGCTTGGAATACTGTGCGGGGGAGGCAGTATATACCTAATCGGAAGATTTGGAGAAATACTATTCAAAAAAGAAAGTATGGGTGGAGGCGATGTTAAATTTCTGGCAATGATAGGCGCGGTTTTAGGCTGGCAATTTGCATTGCTTATATTTTTTCTCGCTCCCTTTTTTGGCGCGGTGGTGGGGATAATAGCAAGACTCACTAAAGGAGCGGAAGTGATTCCCTATGGTCCTTATCTTTCGCTGGCTACCTTTCTGGTAATAATATGGGGGAATAATATACTGGCGTATTTGTTTTATTTCTAAAAAATATGAGAGGCTAATTATGTTACGTTTTATAAGTGCTGGTGAATCGCATGGAGAAAGCATGGTGGGTATTCTTGAGGGGCTGCCTGCGGGATTAACTATCGATGTTGGATTTATCAATAAAGAGCTTGCCAGACGTCAGCTTGGATATGGGCGGGGAGGCAGGATGAAGATAGAAAAAGATGCGATTCATATCTTATCCGGCATTAAAGGAAAAAAAACAATAGGCAGTCCGGTTTCTTTCTCAATCAAGAATAAGGATTTTAAGATTAATGTCTTGCCGTCTGTTAGCGAGCCGAGGCCTGGACATGCAGACTTGAGTGGAGCTTTAAAATATGGATTTACTGATATTCGCTGTGTTTTGGAGCGGGCCTCTGCAAGAGAAACAGTTGTCCGAGTAGCCGCTGGTTCGATTTGTAAAATACTGCTGAGGGAGTTTGGCATTAGCATTAAAAGCACGAGGATAAGTGTTGGAGGACAGACAAGTTTTAAAAAGATAAAAGAAATAATAGATATAGCCAAAAATAAAGGTGACAGCCTGGGAGGTGTTTTTCAAGTGCAGGCGGCAAATGTCCCTGTAGGACTAGGTAGTTATGTCCATTACGATCGCAGGCTTGATGCGCGTTTGGCATCAGGATTAATGTCTATTCCGGCAATCAAGGCAGTTGAATTCGGCGCGGGATTTGAAAGTGCGTCAAAGCTTGGCTCTGAGATTCACGACGTGATAAAGCACTCGAAATCTAAAGGTTTTTATCGGATGACAAATAATGCAGGAGGTCTTGAGGGTGGTATGAGTAACGGAGAAATTATCGTTGCCAGATGCGCGATGAAGCCGATAGCAACATTGGGCAGTCCTCTGCCCAGTGTGCATATAAAAACGAAAAAACAGGTTAAAGCATCTGTGCAGCGTTCAGATATAAGCGCGGTTGAGGCTGCTGGTGTTATTGGCGAGAGCATGATGGCAATTGTTATAGCAGATGCATTCCTCGAAAAATTCGGTTCAGATAATCTTAAGCAAATAAAAAAGCACTACAAATCACAATAGAAATTAAGGGGCATTCTTATTTGGGTTGGTTTAATAGTTGTAATCTTGTTTTAATCTGTGTAATCATGTTCTTTCTTCCACCTTTAATGTGAAAGAACCAAAATTAATGTGTGAGCTATTTAGCGGTTTAATAATTTTGCTTCTTAATAAATGGTTTCTAAAATGGGTAAAATTTGCAAGCAAAAATCAGTAAAACTCATAATCGGCCTTATAGGAAAAGAAAATTTATTTAGTAAAGTAAAAGCAAAGTTATTAACTAAATTCGGCATGATTGATTTTTCCAGTACAATTTTAGATTTTACTTCCACCGATTACTACAATAGGGAAATGGGATCAGATTTAAAACGCCAGTTCCTGTCTTTTAAGCGCTTAATCTCTCCCGATATGCTGCCGGATATAAAAAATTATACAAATACCCTCGAGAGCAATTTTTATTCTGGGAATAAAAGGCGGTTAGTTAATATTGACCCCGGGTATCTAAGCATTGCGAAGTTGGTGTTAGCGACTACAAAAGACCATCAGCATCGTATTTATTTGGGCAAGGGGATATTTGCAGAGGTAACATTGCGTTATAAGGGTAAAACTTTTTGTTCCTGGGATTGGACCTATCCTGACTATTGCACAAAGGAATACATTTCTATATTTAATCAGCTGCGCAAAGAATTATACAAAGCAAAGGAAAGCTAATAATGACTGGAGCTAACAGTTTTTATTCAAAGCTCAAGAATTGGTTCTTTATTTTAAATCTTGTCTTTACGTTTCTTTTCTTTTTTCTTATGTCGTATAGTTTTTCCCGTCCGCTGCGTGAGAGTATAACTAATTTTACCGGCAATGCTATTATTGTAATAACAGTGTATTTTTTCCTATTTTATCTTTTCTATTTTCTTTTTGTTTTTATCTTGAGGTATCTGGAAGGATTTATCTTATATAATCGCATGCATGATAAAAAACAGAAATTTCAAGGGTGGTTTAAAGAATTGGTTCAAAAGGAAATTTTAACTTTTTCACTTCTGCTAATCGGCGTGCAGGTGCTCTATTTTTTTCTTGAGACAAGTGCGGATTCCTGGTGGATTCATATGGCGGTACTATCTATTCTTGTTCTTAATGCATGGGAATTCCTGCCTAATTGGGTGGTCCCATATTATTCGAGGCATAAAGATCTTAATGATAAAGAACTTAAAGAGCGTTTCCTGAAACTGGCTGAAAGAGGCGGGATAAGGATTCTGAAAATTTCAATATATAATGATAGCAAGGCAAAGGTAGTGGTTTTAGGGCTAAAGCATTCCAGAGTGCTTATTTTGAGTGACGCGGTACTTGAGTATGCTCCTGAGGAAATGGAAGTTCTGGTTGCTTTGGAAATAGCTAAGCTGCGAGGAGGGTATGTCTGGAAAAAAGCTCTTATTGAGGCGCTTGGGATGTTTGTGACTTTTTTACTTGTGCATTTTACCCTTGAGTCTGTCTGTATTAAATTCGGTTTTGAGTTCATCTTTGATATTGCAACATTGCCGGTAGTATTGGGATTGTTTTTTTTGTTTTTTCTGGCGATATGGTTCGTTGTGAATTATTTTAAACTGTACAGTTCTAAGGGAAATGATGAGTATGCCTTGCGTCTTTCAAAAACACCGGAGGCATTTGTGTCCTTAATAATCCGCGAAACACAACAGGGTGAACAGGTGAATCAGGCTATTTACTTTTTTGAAAAAATACTTTTTGCTAAAAGTTCGGTTTCCCAGAGAATGATGCTTGCCCAAGACTATGCTCAGGATATGCTTTTTGAAAATATGCATAAAGCTTAACTTGAAAATGGAGATAAGATGATTTTAGTAAGCGCTTGTTTGGCAGGGGAAAAATGTCGGTACAATGGAGAGCATCGCCTGCATCCGGTGATTGGGGAGCTTGGAAAAAAGGGTAAAATACTAGCGGTATGTCCAGAAGTGATGGGTGGGCTGCCTACACCCCGGCTTGCATGTGAAATAGTCGGCGCAGATGCTCAGTTGGTGCTTGAGTCAAAGGCAAAAGTGCAAAATATGGGCGGAGATGATATTACTCAAGCTATACTTAGCGGCGCCAATAAAGCGCTGAATTTGGCCAAAGAAAATAAAATCAAACTGGCAGTTTTAAAAGATAAAAGTGTTTGCTGCGCGGTGAAGACAATATATGATGGGAGTTTTCAATCCAGACTGGTAAATGGTAAGGGGATATTAACCCTATTGCTTGAACGCAATGGGATAAAAGTTATAAACAGTGAGGATCTTTTAAATTTACCAATTTAAAAAAACAGCGGAACCGATAAATCAACCCCAAATTTACGGGGCTCTGAGAACTCACCCTTGACATTATAAATGTCAAGGGCTCAAACACTCATCGCGTTTACGGGTACTCATAAATTTACGCTTGATTTATCTAAAATTCTGAAGGCGTTTTAAAATCTTCTGAATACCTTCAATGCTTGGGGAGGGGAGGAATAAAAAATGTCAACTATCGCAGAATAATATAGAGGCGGATAAATAGACTATGAAATT
>JAGLQQ010000031.1 GCA_023136735.1 Candidatus Omnitrophota bacterium
CGTAAAAAAGCCCCCTCTTTACGCCAGTTTTGCTGAATTTTTATCCTTAATTCTAAGTATACAGGCCGGCCTAAAAAGGCCTCTATTTCCTTACGTGCGGCAGTGCCAATAGTTTTGAGCATTGTTCCACTTTTTCCTATAACAATTTTTTTTTGCGCCTGCCTTTCTAAAAAGACCGTTGCCTGTATTAATGTTTTTCTGCCTGGATTATCTTTAAAATTTTCCACCTCAACAGCTACGGAATGCGGTACTTCTTCACGGCATAACTTTAAAACAGCCTCTCGTATAAACTCGGCAACAACAAAGCGCTCATTTTTATCGGTAAGCTGTTCCTTGGGATAATAAGCAGGACCATAAGGCAAAGCTTTTAGAATTTTTTCCATCACCCAGGAGCAGTTCTCCCCGGTCTGAGCAGAGCAAGGCATATACTCATCGAATCCAAAAAACTCCGTGCACTGCTTCATAAGCGGCAGGATATCTTCTTTTTTAATCGCATCTGTTTTGTTTATTAAAACAGTTGACCAGCGGCAGTTTTTTAAAATTTTTTTACTTTCAAGCATCCTGAATATATGTCTATCCGCTGCCGTTATTCCACTCAAGGCATCGACAATAAAAATAACAACATCGGCATCAACTCCGGCGCTAATCGCACTGCGCATCATATGCGTTCCCAACTGAGTTCTCGGCTTATGCATACCCGGAGTATCCACAAAAATTATCTGAGAATCATCTTGTGTTAAGATGCCAAGTATCACATCGCGGGTTGTCTGAGGTTTATCACTTACTATGGCTAGTTTTTCTTTAAGAAAATAATTTAGAAGTGTCGACTTGCCCACATTAGGCTTTCCCAAAATAGCCGTATAGCCTGATTTAAATTTTTTTTCTTTTTTCATTTGAAAATATTGTCCTTTTTTATCCAGCTGGGTTTCATTAATATTGTTTGCAGGGCTGCGCGCATATTTTACATCGCGAATCACAAGGCTCTACATGTATATTTATTTTATAATTTTCAAAATGCTCACTTAGCAATCCCTGTAGATTATGAACCAGTGCATGCGAGTCTTCGATAGTCATACTCTTTGAAAGCACTATATGCAGAGTGAGAAAATCTCCGCTTTCATTACTAAGAATCTCCACCCCATGAAAATTAATGATTTGAGGAATCCTTCTTACGACATTCTCAAGAAGTTTAGAATTCCTTGAGGATTTTTTTCTATGCCCTTTTTTTAGATCAATGTGCACAATCGGGCTAGACTTGATCGCTCTTGCTATTTGCACTTCAACTGATGTCGCGATTTTATGAGCACTAAGGGAATCAAGCATAGCCTCTACCTCCACATGAAGAGATATTGCCTTAAAATTACCGTAATCATGCACAACAACATCATGAACACCTTCAACACCTTCAACCGACCTGGCAATATGTTTAATATCATCCTGCATTTTTTTATCTGCCGCTCTTCCAAGCAAATCAACCGTTGCTTCTTTGATTAATTTTACTCCTGTATAAATGATATACAATGCGACGAATGCACCAAAAAGAGCATCTAGTTGAAAAATGCCGTACATAGAGCCGATCATCGCACCAATTACCAAAACAGTTGATATCGCATCACTGCGGTGATGCCAGGCATCAGCAAAAAGAGTGGAGGACTTTATTTTTTTCGCCAGAGAAAAAGAAAAACGCGCCAGCCATTCTTTAATTACTATACTCACCATCAGAACAATTATCACTAATAAATTGCCCTTAACTTCCCTGGGTTGAGCTATCCGCATCAATGAAGTCTGTAATATTTCTATGCCTATCACGCACAAGAGAACAGCGATTATCAATGCCGTAATATTCTCCATGCGTCCGTGCCCAAAAGGATGTTCTGCGTCTGCAGGCTTTTTAGCCACCTTAAATCCCCAGATAACTACGGCGGAAGTTGCCACATCAGAAACAGTATGCACAGCATCAGCAATAATACTAATACTTGCAGTCATGCCCCCTAAGATCATTTTCACAATAAAAAGCAATAAATTCACACTAAGACTAATCCAGCCTTCCAGACAACCGAAACGAGCCCGCACTTCCGTGTCGTTTATATCAGCATTTTTAAGCTTTGCTTTTTTTATTAAGAATTTTTCTAGATCAAATTTCATAGTCTATTTATCCGCCT
>JAGLQQ010000032.1 GCA_023136735.1 Candidatus Omnitrophota bacterium
AATAGGAACAAAAATAAGAGATGGTTTCATGGCTTTTAATCAATTGATTTGCATTTTTTTCTAATCCCTAAACCCTGTACGCTATACGCTAGTGTTTCTACACCTGGAACTTTTTTCGCTTTTTAAAAGGTTTTTGATGTGATTCGGTATGTTTTTGATAAAATAACACCATTTTTATGAAAATAATCCTGAAATTTGGAAAAAAGTGGCAGAATTTGCAAGGTTAGTGTATACTAATATTAGGTGAAGTATGTATGAGGAAATGAGAATAGATGTATGAGTTATCTCTTTTACAGATAAAGGCGAACTTCATGTGAGTGAAGGGCGTCTCATGGGTCGGAAGTTAAGGAGTCTCGACATCGGGATCTCAAGAAAAAAGAAAAATCGTTATTATAAATAAGTAGTTTTTCTTGAGGCAAAGCTGCGGGTCTAAGAACGGATGATTAGACAGCGGGGTTACCGAGAAAAAGGGAAATCTAAATTACCGAACTATCTGTTAAAGATGGGTCGGTTTTATTTTGTCTGAAAGTTTGAAGATTAATTGTGAGAGCTTGAATATTGTGATAGCAGATATGATGCGCTCAATAAGACCTCTCGATTTATTCGAGGTCAATTCGTCCGCCAAGGCGGACTCATTGAAAGGAGGTGGAATACGGCAAGTAGAGTAAGGTTAATAGTCTCAGGGAACAAGGAGTAGTAACTCGACAACTTGGAGGGATGCATAATTGGTGATGAAGTGATCGACATCTCGGGGGATAATCGTTTAAAATGTAAGAATAGTTTTGATAAATATATAAAAAATAAGGGGAGGCATATAATGAAGAGAAAAGGTTTTACATTGGTCGAACTTTTGATGGTAGTTATCATCATTGGTATATTGGTAACTCTAGCTGTACCGAACTATTATCGTTCAATTGAAAGAACTAAAGCAGGTAAGGCTAAGGCAGCTATGGATGCGATTAGAAAAGCTCAGCTTCAGTATCGTGCATTTAATGATGAGTATACAGTTGCTCTAGCTGATCTCGAAGCATATGATTTGCCGCTTGATTTATATGATGATGGTACCGATGGCGATTGGAATTATTCAATTACTGATAATACCGCAAGCACGTTGGAAGTTACTGCTGCTAGAGATGGCGGTCCTAATGATGGCGAGACGCTTTTGATGGATCATGATGGACTTATTACTAACTCATTGCCTGTTCCTGAATGGGGTGCTTAATAGTAACGTAGTATCCTAGTAACGAAGGAGCATAATTGAAGTATTGGACCACCAGCTTATTCTTAAGTATAATTACTTGGGAGAAGCTGGTGGTTTTTTTAAAAACTTATGGAAAGTTTTCAATTACTAAGGTATTATAATATATACAGTATAAAATTATAAGTGATAAATGATAAATTATCTGTGTTTAAAAGTGTCAACTATTCTAGGATAAGACAATCTGAAAGTGGTAAGTTCTAAGAATTAAGTGAAAAGCGTAAAGTTAAACGTAAAAAAACAGCAAAAACATTTATTTTACAACGTAGGGTTTTTTCATTCTATACGCGATACTAATTAAGAATTATTGATAACTAATAGTAATTGTGAAAAAGTGTCCTCGCTATAAAAAAGCGGGACAGGCAAATATTGCAGGATAAGACAAGTATAAAGGAGGCTTTACAATGCGAGTAATTGCTATTGCGAATCAAAAGGGTGGATGTGGTAAAACTACAACCGCTGTTAATCTTTCAGCTTGCTTGGCTCAGTTGAAAAAAAATGTTTTATTGATAGATCTTGATCCTCAGGGGCATGCTACATTAGGCCTTAATGTTAAACCTCAGGAGTTAAGCAAAACGATGTATAATGTTTTAACCCCTAGTACACAGAGCAAGGCTCGTTTAGATGAAATTATTATTCCTATAACTGAAAAGCTTGATCTGGCTCCAGCAAATATTATGTTATCCGCGATTGAACAGGAACTCTCCGGTAAACCGGAAAGAGAAGCAAAACTTATGCAGGCAATTTCTTTGATGGTTACGAGTAAAACATATGACTATGTTATCATTGATTGTTCGCCTAGCTTGGGATTGTTAACTTTTAATGGATTGCGCGCATCAAATGAACTTATTTCTCCGGTTGAGACAGGTTTCTATTCTTTACATGGGATAAGCCGTTTGCTTGAAATTGTAAAGTTGATAAGTAAACAGCTTAATTGTAAAATCCAGGTGAATGCTTTGGTTACTATGTTTGACCGCAGAACTAAGTTTTCTCATGAGGTGAAAGAGGAAATAGGCAAGTATTTTTCCGGGTGTGTTTACAAAACGCTTATTAATAACAATGTAAAATTAAAAGAAGCCAGCAGCTATGGGCTGCCGGTTATTACTTATAATAAGCGCTGTAGAGGAGCAGAGGATTATACAATGCTCGCTAAAGAAGTTGTTGCGCAGGAAAAAGCTAAAAAGACAGTCAATGTTGCTGCCCAAGCTAAGGAAGCACAGAACCAAAAGCAAGAAAATAATGCGGTTGCTCCAACTACACCACAGGCGTCTGTTGCTAAAAAAGGAGCTGTATTTACTTTTTACGCTGAAGATGCTAAGCATGTTGGGATTGCCGGGGATTTTAATGATTGGGTTAGTTCTACCCAAGAGCAGATGGAAAACATTGAAAAAGGTGTCTGGGCAAGAGTATTACATCTTGATCCGGGAAAATACCAGTATAAATTTGTTGTTGATGGTAAATGGATAATTGACCCTAAGAACCCAAAAATCGAACGTGACCTTTCCGGTAATGTGAATTCATTGCTTGAAATAAAATAAATTTATTACCCGAGAATTGGAATGAACAAGTTAAAAAAATTAGGTAAAGGCCTTGAGGATATTTCTTATCTGTTTCTCTCAACGGATGAAGAAAACACTTCTGTTGATGAACCCGCCGCTAAAAAAGAAGACCAAAGTGTGCCTGAGCTTTCGACAAAAAGTATCTGTTTGATAGGAAATTACTGTGATTACAGAGATGCTTTTGTGATTATCAATTTATCGCTTGCTTTGGCTCGTTTGGGCATGCGTATTGCCGTTGTCGATATTGATGAAAACCTTGCTTGTTTAAATTTCTTTTTAGGCACAAAGCCGCATGAAGGAAACCAGAGTAATTCTGGAACAGTAATTCAAGAAGGTCCTCTGGGAGTAAAACTGGTTGGGTTGAATGCTTCAATAATCTCGCAATTATCTCAGACTGAGAAAAAGACGAAGTTATCCTTAGAACTTGATGAATTAGAGGAAAATGCCGACCTGATTTTATTTAGCATCATGCCTAAGGATCTAGAAAATGCAATGCCCTTGATAAATAAGCAAATAGGAGAGTCACTAGTTTTGGTTTCTCCTGATAAGCAGGAGATGCTTAATGCTTATAAAATAATTAAATTGATATTTCTTCATGATCCTTGGGCTAAGATAGGAGCGATTATTACTGAAATCGACCATATGTATGAGATAGATGCGGTGTATGATAAGATGTCGCATGTTGTTAAAAAGTATATAGACAAAGAGTTGTTCAAATATGGATTTCTATTTAAATTGAAGCTGGGTGTTGGTTCAAAAGCCAATATCGCATCTTTTTATGATGCGGATTTAAGAGCCTGCATATCGAATATTGCTCAAATTATTATACTGCGTTTAAATCTTGAAAAATCAGAACCAAAATACAAGCAGATATCTAAAAGAATGCTTACTAAATTTATGAATTTGAGGTGAACATGACTACAGTCTTTCATAAGACTACTATCCCAAGAGAAAAGTTGAAAGATATAATTAAAAAAAATCCTCTTTCTTTAATGGAGGGACTGTCTTTTATTGATGAACAGATGGCTGCGGATGAGCAGGGAATTATTGATTTCCTCGGGTTGGATAAAGAGGGAAGATTAGTGCTTGTTGATTTTGACGCAAGTTTGAATGATGAAATGTTTATCACGGCTTTAAGTCAGATGCATTGGCTTGAGCAAAATAATGGTTTAATTAAAAGATTATTTTTCAGTGAAAATGCTGACTTTTCTTTAAAACCTTATTTGCTTTTGGTTTCAAGTGGATTTTCCGGGAAATTAGTAACTGCTGCAAAGCAGATGAAATCGCACGATATAAAATTAGTGGAATTTAAATATATTACCGCGCAGGAAAAAGAGGCAATAGTATTTGAAGAGGTCTTCACTAGTAAGAATCTATCCACGGTTATTTCTTCCTCTTTGGCGCAAGAGAAGATATCTCTTCAAGAAGAAAATATTCTACAAGAGGAAATACCCCTGGAAACTTCCTTCAAAGATGCCCAAGTGTCGGTAACTATACCAAAGTTAATCTTTGAAGATGTGTCTCTTAGCCAGGAAGAAATAGCTGAATTTATGGAGTTTGATAAGACGCTTGAAGAAAATAAAGCAGCCTCTTAGATAACAGCCTGCCTCAACCATATTCACAATGACCCAAAAGGAAATCAATACATGATTACGGATAAAAATATATTATCAAGGGCAGCTTTTGGATATGTTTTAGGAGCATTTTGTGCGAATAATATAATTTGCGGGTTTTCAACAAGAGAGTTTAACTATGATTTGCGCGCTGTCTCTTCTCCTTTGGCAAAGCAAGAAATTTTACGCAATCGCCAGAACCTTTTTGAAAGTTTAAGCCTTAATATCCATAAGTCGGTTTTCATGGAACAGGTGCATGAGGCCAAGATCAAAACAATAAGCAATGCAGAGCAGGGTATGGGTGCCTGTGATTACGAAAGCAGTATCACTCAGACTGATGCGGTAATTACTTCTCTAAGTGAGACTCCATTATGTATGCTTAGTGCTGATTGTTTTCCCTTGGTTTTTTGGCATCCGTCTGAGTCTGTTATCGGGATTGCCCATGCAGGATGGAGAGGATTAAAAGAAAGAATTGCTTTTAAAACTGCCATCAGGCTCCAAAAGACATATAAATGTCCTCCTGGGAAAATTAAGGTTTTTGTTGCCCCAGGCATACGCGTTTGTTGTTATGAAGTAAATAGCGGCTTGCAACAGTATTTTCCGAACTTTATTTTCAGGTCTAAAGATAGATTTTATCTTGACCTGATAAAGGTAACTTTTTCGCAGTTGTCTGAGGCTGGCATTGCAAAAGAAAACATTATTGATAGTGCATTATGTACAAAATGCAATAAGACTGACCTATTTTCATTTAGGGGCCAAGACCAAAAAAATAGGATGCTAAGTTTTGTGGCTCTAAAGTAAATAGCAGTAAGATGCTTGTAGCCAAAAATTGAGCTTTCAAACAGAAAATATATCCTGAAAATATATCCTTGACATTTACCTCTATTTGTAGTAATTTTTTAATCTGGAAGAGAAATAACCCAATTTAATAAAATGATAGTAGATGGAATAATATGAAGACAAAAAGCCTTAAGGCGAAAACCAAAAAAAAAGCATTAACCAAAAAAACAGCACCCCCAAAAGCTAAGCTTAAGATAAAGAAGATTGTAGGTAAGAAATCTAAAGATTCACTGAAGAGATTGGGGAAAGGGCTGAAAGATATATCTCATCTTTTTTTCTCAATTGAGAATGAAATATCGGCAAAGCCTTCTAAGAAAATAAAAAAAACTACAGTGAAAAAAACAAATGCATCTAAGGTCAAGAAACCGTTGGTTTCTACAGCTAAAAAAACACCATTGAAAACAGCAAAAAAGATTTTAGTTAAAACAATCAAAAAAACATTGACAACAAAAGCCAAAGTGATAACAACTTCGATGAGAAAAAAAATAGTTAAACCGGCTCTTATTTCATCAATAAAGAAAGCTTCGTTGAAGAAAAAATCCACTTTAACAAAATCTAAAAAGACAATAAAAAAACCTTCTAAAAAAAAGACAGAGGTGATACGGATGCCAATAGAAAAGAAATCCGGAGCAAAAGCGGAAAGCAGTTCTAACCCACCTAAGAAAACTATTGGGAGTAAACTGGTTGAAAAAGCGAAAGCTGCTGTTAAGAAAAAACCGCAGTTAAGACCGATCAGCGAACTGTCAGCTCTAATGAAGAAGAAAATGGATAAAAGTGTTTCTGTTATTAATACGAAGCCTGAGCAAATAATAGAAGAGAGTAAATTTTTTACAGGACTGGCTGCAGTTCATACAAAGCCTAAAGACCTGCAGAATTATGAACTGCCGGCTGAATATGGAGATACCCGGATTGTAATTCAGGTTAGAGATCCTTACTGGCTGCATTCATATTGGGAAATAAATGAAGATAAAATAAATTCAGTTCGCTTGGATTTAGGGACTCAGTTGAATAGTGCTAGACGCATTTTGCGGGTTTACGATATTACGAATGTGACCTTTGATGGTGGCAATGCTAATAAATATTTTGATATAAATATTAACGATTATGCAACTAGTTGGTATATCAATCCTCAGGAGGCCAGCAGGAGTTTTTGTGTAGATATAGGCTACCTTTTAACTGATGGAAGATTTATCATGCTTGCAAGGTCTAATTGTGTCAGGATGCCTGGCGATGGTCCGAGCACAATTACAGATGAGGAGTGGATGATAGTTGAAGAGGATTTTAACCGGCTTTACGGAATGTCTGTGGGGCTGGGGATTGGTCTGAGCTCTATGGAACTCAGAAAACAAATATCTCAGAGACTTGTAAATCTTTCTTCAGGAGTATTGTCCTCACCTGGAGTTCAAAGTAAACAAGCTTCAAGAAAATTTTGGCTCAAGGTGCATACAGAGTTAATTGTTTACGGAGCAACTGAGCCCGGAGCAAAGGTGAGTGTGCAGGGGGAGCCGATAACTCTCAGCAAAGATGGGACATTTAGTTTGCGTTTTGCCTTGCCAGACGGCGAGCAGGTTATTCCTGTAAAAGCAGTTTCAGTTGATGGGCTTGAGGAACGCCAGATAACTCCTATTGTAAGTAAAAAAACAGAGTAAAAATCTCTTTTATGTGAAAGTTAAGTTCAAGGGCTTTGATTAACGCTGGAGTGAAAAAATGGACATTCCAGCGTTTTTTTTATCGCTTGAATTATAGATGTGATTATGTTATAATAATAACATTATTTTGTCCTGAAAATTCTTTAATTTAATTATTGCTGCAGAATTCTATGGGCGTGAGCCCGTAGTTATTCACTAGCCTTTGCTTTATCTTAGCTGGTTAAAAAAGGGGAATAAAAGCTATGGAAAAAGGGTATCTTTGTATTGTTCTGCATGGTCATTTGCCGTTTGTCCGGCATCCGGAGCATGAGGATTTTTTAGAGGAAAAATGGCTTTATGAAGCGATTACAGAAACATATATCCCGCTGTTGAATGTTTTTGAACAATTAATGAAGGATAAAGTTGATTTTCGTATTACCATGGGGCTTTCTCCATCATTAATATCAATGCTTCTTGACCCACTTTTGCAGCATCGATATGTGCGTCACATCGAGAAATTAATAGAACTGGCTAGCCGTGAAGTTGAAAGAACCAGATGGCAACCTGAGTTTAATAGGCTGGCTTTGATGTATTTGAGTAAATTTAACCAGTCTAAGTATTATTTTGTTGATAAATACAATCGTAATATAGTCGAAGGATTCAAAAGAGCTCAGGATGCAGGAAAACTGGAAATTATGACATGCGGTGCAACGCATGGCTTTTTCCCTCTAATGGATGTATGCAAGTCTTCTGTCAGGGCACAGGTGCGTACGGCAGTTGATCAGTACAAGAGGGTTTTTCACCGTCAGCCAAAGGGGATATGGCTTCCTGAATGCGGTTATAATCCGGGCGATGATGAGATACTGCGTGAAAACGGTTTGCGCTACTTCTTTACTGATACGCACGGTGTGCTTCATGGTACACCACGACCTAAATACGGTGTTTTTGCTCCTGTGTACTGCAAATCAGGAATTGCCTGTTTTGGCCGGGATCTCGAATCTTCTAAGCAGGTTTGGAGCGCAAAACAAGGGTATCCAGGGGATGAAAATTACCGGGAATTTTACAGAGATATAGGATTTGACCTGGATTTTGACTATATAAAACCATATATTCATGCTGACGGCATACGTACTAATACAGGCATTAAGTATTATAGAATTACGGGTGAAACTGCTAATAAACAAGTATACAATATAGATAATGCTCAGGAGATGGCGGCAGCACATGCAGCTAATTTTATGTTTAACCGCGAAAAGCAGGTTGAATATGTAGCCGGAATTATAAAAAGAAAACCGATCATTGTTTCACCCTATGACGCAGAACTGTTTGGCCACTGGTGGTATGAGGGGCCGGACTGGATAAATTATCTATTACGTAAAATTGCATTTGATCAAAAAACAATAAAGACGATAACTCCTTCTGAGTACCTGGATAAATATCCTAAAAATCAGGTGATTACTCCTTCATTTTCGAGTTGGGGGTATAAAGGGTATTCAGAATTCTGGCTTGAGGGCTCAAATGACTGGGTCTATCGTCATTTACATAAAGCCTCAGAGCGTATGAGTGAATTGGTAAAACTTTACCCCAACGCAAAAGCGTTAACTTTAAAGGCATTGAACCAGGGACTGCGGGAGTTGTTGCTGGCACAGAGTTCAGATTGGGCGTTTATTATGACAACAGGTACACATACAACATATGCCATAGAGAGAACAAAAGCGCATGTCCTGAATTTTACAAAGCTGTATTATCAGATAAAAGAACATAATATTGACGAAGGCTGGCTGAGAGATATAGAGGGAAAGAACAATATCTTTCCGGATATTGATTATCGTTTTCATTCTTAAAAGCGGATAGCGTTTAGCGATTAGGAAAAGCAAGTTGAGTTGTCCGGTTAGCTGTTCTCCCGGTTAAAAAGCAAAGTAACTATTTAGACTTTTAGATTAATCAGCTGAGGGCTGAAAGCTGCAGGCTGTTAGCTTATAGAAGACAGAGGATATAGTGACTGCTAAAAAGGAAATCCCGGAGCATATCGCAATTATTATGGATGGCAACGGCCGCTGGGCTAAAGCTAAAAATCTACCTCGGATTGCCGGTCATAGAAAAGGTGCTGAAGTTGTAAAGTCTATAGTACAATGCTGTGATGATTTGGGGATCAAGTTTTTAACCCTTTATACTTTTTCTACTGAAAACTGGAAAAGGCCGGAAAAGGAAATAAATTTTTTAATGGGTCTTTTAAGTTGGTTTTTGGATAAAGAGATAAGCAATCTAAAAAAAAATAATGCGAGGCTTTTGACTATAGGCCATATAGAAAAATTACCATCGAAAGCTCGTGAGGTTATATCCCGGGCAAAAGAACAGACAAAAGACAATACTGGACTTAATCTTGTTTTGGCTTTAAATTACGGTTCACGTTTTGAGATAATAGAGGCAGTTAAATCAATATGCCGAGATGTAAAGGATAATCGTCTGAGTGAGACTGAACTAAACGAGGATATTTTCGCGGATTATTTGTACACGGCTGGGATTCCTGATCCGGAACTTCTGATCCGTACCAGTGGGGAGATGAGGCTTAGCAATTTTCTGCTTTGGCAGCTTTCATACAGTGAATTATATATAACAGAAAAGTTGTGGCCTGATTTTGATTCTATTGAGTTGAAAAAAGCTATTGATGATTTCCAGCAGAGAAAGAGGCGTTTTGGCGGTATTGTAAATAAAAAAGGATAGAGTATAGCGATGAGTGCTTTAACAAAAAGAGTTATTACGGCAATCGCCATTATTTTGTTTGTCGGATTAGGATTGTTTTTTTTACCACGGTGGGTTTATGCAATGGTAGTAATTTTATTAATTGCCGGAGGGTTAAATGAATTCTATGTTTTAATTGAAAAAAAAGGCATTTTTATTTATAAATATTTTGGCATTTTAATGGGGATTTTTATCCCATTAAGCATTTATTTTAGATTTGAACCTACTAAGGGCTGGGAGCTTTTGTTTATAGTTACATCTACTTTAATCTTCTTTGTTTTGCAATTTATCCGCAAAGACAGTTCGCAGGCAATTGTGGGTATATCTACAACGCTTTTCGGTATATTCTATGTTAGTTGGTTTTTTTCTTTTTTAATAAAAATAAGATTCCTGCCTCACGGGACTTTGCTTGTTGCATTTCTCTTATTGGTTACCAAAATGGGAGACGTAGGCGCTTATTTAATAGGCAAGAGTATGGGAAAAAACACGCTAATCCCAAGAATTAGTCCTAAAAAGACTTTGGAAGGTTCTATAGGCGGGTTGGGTTTTAGCTTGGGAGCTGCTATAATAAGTAAATTATACCTTCCTTTTATATCAATATTTCATTTGCTAGCTATGGGAGTTTTGCTCGGTTTTCTTGCTCAATTAGGGGACCTCTGTGAATCACTAATTAAAAGGGATTGCCAGGTAAAAGACAGCGGAGCTCATTTGCCAGGCTTGGGCGGAATTCTGGATATTATAGACAGTATCATTTTTGCGACTCCAATATTCTATTACTATTTATTGTATTTTAAATTAATTCCTTAAATTTATGAAAAATATCGCAATACTAGGGTCAACCGGTTCTATTGGTACTAATACCTTGAGGGTAATTCACTCAAGGCCGAGAGATTTTCGTGTGATTGCCTTAAGTTCATATAGCAATATGCATTTACTGGCTCGACAGATAAAATTATTCCAGCCTAAGATCATTAGCGTAAGCGATGAGCATTGTATTAAGAAGCTGCGGCAATTGGTAAATCTATCCGGTATTAAAGTGTACACTCAGGATAAGGGGCTTGAGTTTATCGCAAAGCATAAACAGGTGCAAACTTTGGTAGTTGCCACAGCAGGCATTGTCAGTCTTCTCCCTACGATTAGGGCAATTGAACATGGGAAAACTATAGCTTTGGCAAATAAGGAACCGCTGGTTATGGCTGGTGATATTCTTATGAAAATTGTTAGAAAAAATAAAGGAAGAATTATTCCGGTTGATTCAGAGCATAGCGCAATTTTTCAATGTTTGCATAATGAACAAAAAGAATCTTTTAGGCGCATTTATCTGACTGGCACAGGCGGTCCTTTCCACAATTATGCGAAAAAGGATTTAAAAAAAGTTAATTTGAAAATGGCTCTTAATCATCCAAAATGGAAGATGGGTAAAAAAATAACTATAGATTCAGCAACTCTAATGAATAAAGGCCTTGAGCTTATTGAAGCTAGGTGGCTTTTCGATGTGAGGCCTGAGATGATAGAGATTGTTATTCACCCCGAGGCTTTGATCCACTCTATGGTTGAATTTTGTGATCGCTCAATCTTGGCTCAACTGGGTGTCACTGATATGAGATTGCCTATACAATATGCTCTTGATTATCCATTGCGTTGTGCAAACAAGCTTAAATCGCCTGATTTTTTCGGGTTAAAGTCGGTAACATTTTTTAAGCCTGATTTGAATAAATTCCCGTGTTTGGCGATAGCAAAAAAAGCCGCTATTCTTGGAGGTAGTGCCGGTTGCGTGATGAATGCGGCTAATGAGATAGCAGTTGAAGCATTCTTGAAGGAAGAAATTAGTTTTCTTGAAATCCCTGATGTTATTTCAAGGGTATTGGAAAAACATAAATTTGTAAAACATCCGAATTTGGATAAAATCTTCAGCCTTGATAAATGGGCTAGAAGGGAGGCAGGATTACTTTGTTATCAACTTTAGCGTTTATGTTTGTCTTGGGGGTATTGGTTCTCGTGCATGAGTGCGGCCATTTTCTTGTGGCTAAATTATTGCGGGTGCGTGTAGAGGTATTTTCTATTGGTTTTGGTAAAAAGCTGTTTAGTGTAAAAAAGGGAGAGACAGAGTATCGCATTTCTCTCGTTCCTTTAGGTGGATATATAAAGCTTTCAGGTGATAACCCGGAAGAAAAGAGAGATGGAAAATCCTGGGAATTTCTGTCAAAGACTACGGGTGAGAGGGCAGCAATTGTAGCTGCCGGGCCTGCTTTTAATTATTTAATAGCTTTTTTGCTGTTCACTCTCGTCTTTTTTTTCGGAGTGCCTACTTTAACTACGAAAATTGGTGAGCTTAAAGAGAATTATCCTGCGCAAACGGCGGGAATAGAAGTAGGCGATCGCATTCTATCGGTAGATGGCAAAAAGGTTGAATTTTGGGATGAACTCTCTGCTAATATCTATGAGAAAACCCAAGAGAAAGAAGTCAGTATTAAAATTCTCCGTAAAGATAAGGTTTTGGAACTGAGCCTTGTTCCTAATGTGGAAACCACAAAGAATATTTTTGGTGATGATATAAAAATAGGCCTTATCGGCATAATGCCGGCCCAAGAGACAAAGATTCTCCGCTTCGGCCTTATCGCTTCAGTAAAAAATGGGGCCAAGCGTATTATAATCCTGACAAAAATGACATATTTTGCTCTATACAGGATGACTATAGGCAAAATGTCAGTGCGCGATTCATTAGCAGGGCCTGTGGTTATTTTTAAAATCACAGGGGAAGCTGCGAAAATGGGATTTGTTTATTTGCTGCAGATAATGGCTTCTTTAAGCGTAAGCTTGGCAATAATAAATCTATTTCCCATACCTGTTCTTGATGGAGGGCATCTTTTGTTTTTGCTGTGTGAAAAAATAAGAGGAAAGCCTGTGAGCATGAAAGTGCAGGAAATTGCCGCTCGCATTGGATTGTCGATGCTAGTTGTTTTAATGATATTTGTTTTTTATAATGACTTGGTAAGGATAGGTGCTTTTGAAAAGGCATTCAGGTTTTTAACAGGAAAATGAATATGCAGATAAAGCGCAGAAAGTCTAAAAAAATAAAAGTAGGCAATATTTTTATCGGAGGCAATGCTCCAATAAGCATTCAATCAATGACTACAACCGATACTTGTGATGTAAAGGCAACAGTCGCGCAAATTAAAAAGTTAGAGGAATTGGGATGCCAGATTGTAAGAGTTGCTGTGCAAGATATGTTGGCGGCAACGGCAATCAAAAGCATAAAAAAGAAAGTGACTATACCTGTTGTTGCCGATATACATTTTGATTATCGTCTGGCGCTAATGGCGATTAAAAACGGTGTGGATAAAATAAGGCTGAACCCCGGGAATATCCAGAAGAAATCCCAGATAGAAGCGGTTTTAAAGCAGGCTCAAGATAAGAGAGTACCTATAAGAATCGGGCTAAATTCCGGCTCTGTGAAAAGGAGTTTATCCGGCGGTGTTGTTAAGGATATGATTAAAGCAGCTCGCTCATATGAGAGGTTGTTTAAGCAATTTAAATTTACTGATATGATATTCTCTTTTAAAACACATGATGTCTTAAGTACTATAGAAGTATACCGCAGATTTGCAGTTTTAAGTGATGCTCCTCTGCATTTGGGGCTTACGGCTTCAGGGCTTGAACAGGAGGGGATTGTTAAGTCAAGTATTGCGTTGGGTTGTTTGTTGATTGAAGGGATTGGTGATACCTTGCGTGTTTCTTTAACCGCAGACCCTATAAAGGAGATTGAAGCGGGGAAAAGAATACTATCAGCAGTCGGTATTTTAAATGAAGGGATTGAAATAATCTCATGTCCTACCTGCGGTCGCTGTACAATTGATCTTGTTGATATCGTAAGTAAAGCAGAAAAAGCATTAAAGCCTTTTAGTAAAAAGCTGCATGAGAGAAAGCTCAAAGTGGCAATTATGGGGTGTATTGTGAATGGGCCGGGTGAGGCAAAAGATGCTGATATCGGTGTAGCTTGGGGTGGCAAGAGCGGATTATTATTCAAAAAAGGAAAAAAGATAAAACTTATTAAAAAGAGTGAATTACTGAGTACACTTGTCGCGGAGGTAAAAAATGAGGTGGTCTAAGATACTATTACCGACATTAAAAGAAGTTCCAGCAGATGCGGAGGCTATTAGCCATATATTAATGATCCGGGCTGGATTAATACGCAAGCTTACCTCAGGTGTTTATTCCTATTTACCTTTTGGACTTAAAGTTTTGACGAAGATAGAAAAAATTATTAAAGAGGAAATGAATTCTAAAGGTGCCCAGGAACTTTTACTTCCGGCAATTCAGCC
This sequence comes from Candidatus Omnitrophota bacterium, assembly GCA_023136735.1. GTDB lineage: Bacteria > Omnitrophota > Gorgyraeia > B26-G9 > B26-G9 > JAGLQQ01. The sequence continues at coordinate 13,963 of JAGLQQ010000032.1, forward strand.
CTGTGAATTATGGCAAAAAAGCGGGAGGTTTGAAGCTTTGGGAGAGGATATGATCACGTTTAGGGATAGGCATAAAAAGCTTAATGTTTTAGGTCCTACTCACGAGGAAGTTATTACAGCACTGGTTAAAAATGAGGTTAATTCATATCGGCAGTTGCCGCTTATTCTTTACCAAATTCAGACTAAATTCCGCGATGAAGCCCGGCCTCGTTTTGGGGTAATGAGGTCGCGTGAATTTATTATGAAAGATGCATACAGCTTTGATTGTGACACACAGGGATTAGATGTCAGCTATGATAAAATATATGAGGCTTATTGCCGGATATTTAAACGTTGCGGTTTAAACTTTATTCCTGTTGAAGCTGATACCGGAATTATGGGTGGAGATGCTTCTCATGAATTTATGGTTCTGGCTGATAGCGGTGAGGATAAGATTGTAAAATGTAAAAAATGTGAATATGCAGCTAGTTTGGATAAAGCAGAAATCCTTAAGATAGATACACTCAAGTATGCAGATGATTTTCAGGAGTACGAAGAAGTGAAAACTCCAAATGTCCGCACAGTAGAGGATGTTGCGGATTTTCTAAAAAAGGATATAAAGCAACTAGTTAAAACAATATTATATATAGCTGATCAAAAGCCTGTTGCTGTTCTTGTGCGTGGAGACCATGAAGTAAATGAATCAAAATTAGCACGCATATTAAAAACCTCACATCTGGAGATGGCAGGGCAGGAAGTTGTTGAAAAAGTTACTAAGGGACCTCTTGGGTTTAGCGGTCCTGTTGGGCTTATAGGTGTTGATCTATATGGAGATTATTCCTTGCAAGGAGTAAAGGGGATTATTGTTGGGGCGAATAAGGCTGATGCACATTTTATAGGTGTTGATATTGATAGAGATGTGAAAGTTTCGCAATGGGCTGATATTCGTAATATTACTGCAGATGATAAATGTCCCTGCTGTGGTCAAGGCATTGACATACAACAGGCGATTGAGGTTGGGCATGTGTTTAAGTTAGGGACAAAATATACGAAAAGTCTAGGGGCTGCATACCTGGATGTTCAAGGTAAATCAAATCTGATTATTATGGGTTGTTACGGTATAGGAGTTACTAGAATTATTGCTGCATATCTGGAACAGAATAATGATGATTTTGGTATCATCTGGTCTAAAGAGATCAGTCCGTTTCAAGCGCTTATTATGCCGCTTAATACGGATAACCAGGAGATAATGAAAGAGGCGGAAGATATTTATAAGCTGCTAGTCGATGAAAACATTGAGGTGCTTTTTGATGATAGAGATATCAGAGCAGGCATGAAATTTAAAGATGCCGATTTAATAGGAATTCCTATGCAGGTTATAATAGGTGAGAAAAATTTAGCGCAGGGTATTATAGAAATAAAGTTACGCAAAACAGGCCGGAGGTTAAAAGTAGAATCAGCAAAAGCGGCTCAGGAAATATTAAAACTGCTTGATGATTTACAATGACTGCGCAATTAAAAAGAACCTAACTAATAAAAAAATCTTGACATATGTTAGTTTTTATGTGAAAATAAATTACAATTGGTGGATTTGCACCTAACAGAAAAAGGGATTTTAACCTCTTAAATGGATTTTAAGATATGGCTTTTTTCCGCAGTACAGTAGGACTTTATATCGGCCAAAAAACTGTCCAACTTGCTCAGCTGCAAGCTGTTGCCGGTAGGATACAGTTGACTAATTTTGTCCATGTCGACATTTTTGAAGAAACTCAAGTCGAAGGCACTGACAAAGACGAACTCATCGTAAATGCCATCCGTAAAGCTATTAATAAATCAAAGATTGATTTAAGAAAAGTCAATACTGTTTTAATGCCAGGAATGGTTTTATTGCGTTATTTTCAAATGCCTCGGATCAGTTCTGAAGAAATGGAAGAAGCTGTCCGTTTTGAAGCTCGCAAATATATACCATTTAAGCTTGAAGAAGCTGTGACTGGGTTTTATATCCTTAAGGATGATCAGGAAAGCAGAAAGCTTGGTATTCTTTCTCTTGTTACCAAAGAAGAATCAATAAGGCAGCATTTAACTATCCTGCATAAAGTAGGAATAAGTCCGGTGGCTGTAGAGACTGCTTCTTTTGCTTTATTGCGTCTACTGGAATATGCACAGGAAATCGATAAACAGAGTTCAAATGTAGTTCTTTATATATATGCACAGAGAATAAATATTATCATACTGAAAAACGGTATTCCTTATTTTGTGCGAGATATATCTCTGGCAAAGAAAGAAGAATGGATTGATGATGAGACTGCTGAATTCCTTATGGGTGGTAAAATAAGCAGCCCCGATAGCCGGGTCGTCACACTTGAAAATATGATCAGCGAATTGCGCATATCGCTAGAATACTATGAAAAGGAACTGGGAAAAGAACAGGCAAGTAAAATTATTCTGTGCGGTGAATTGGAAGACTTTGATGATCTAGAAGTAGTTATGAATGCAGCCAAAGACCAGCCGGACAGTTCATGTCCGCTAGCGATATATTTACAAAAGCAGTTTGATCTACCTGTAACTACTATTGACCCTTTAAAGAATATTATAACTCCTAAAACTAAGCCATTGCCGTACACTTTTCCAATGCTTGCGGTTACTATCGGCGCTGGCATGCGAAATCTTTGCAAATCAACAGTAGAAATTGATCTCTTTAGAGCGCGCAAGAAAACCAGTATAAAATCTAAAATTTTTGTGGGTAAGCTGATCATTGCTGGAATGGGTGCATTGGTTATTAGCTTTGCGGCATTATTCATAATTTTTTCTGTTTTCATTAATAGGGAAAAAAATCTTTTAGAGCAGGATAAGAAGAATAAACCGAAATTCATGGATATATCTCATTTTAGTGATGATAAACTGAAAGAGGGTGAGAAGGAAGTTATAAATAGAATTGCTATATATAATAAACTGGTGGTTGAAAAATTTGTTGTTACGGATAAATTAAGTGTTTTCCCAAAGGTAATTCCTAAGGGAATTTGGCTGACGGGGATTAATTATAGTGTTGATTATTCATCTGATAAAGCGGTTTTTTTAAGTAATTATACGCTTGGATTAAGCGGTAAAGTATTTACTGATCGGAAAGGTGTTGAGATTGAGATGGTTAATGCTTTTACTGAGAGTCTAAAAACAGATGATATGTTTTTTGATGGATTTAAGGTTATAAAAACAGGTTCAGTCACAAGAGGTTCTTATCAGGGGGTACCTATTATGAGTTTTGAACTCAATTGCTACTCTAATCCTGTTGAAAGATAATGAATTATAAGGTAGATAATGATTAAAAAAATTATTCCCAAAGAAATTCAAAAGGCATTAATAGCCGGAGTTACGATATTTGTCCTGATTTTAATTTGGGGCGGACGGTTTATGTATGAAAGGAGTAATATTAGCTTAAAGAAATTAAGTGTACAGCGTAAGCGTGTGAAACTTGAAAATCAGGTGGGGATCAAGCTTAATGAATTGACAAAAATACGAAAAAAAATGGTAGTTATTACGGAAAGTTCCCGCTTTTTAGCAGAGGTTGCAAAAATCGCTGGACGGTTAAACATGAAACTTAAAGCTATTACGGCATTGCCAAGGGAAAAACGCAATGACTTTATAAAATTATCGGTAAGTCTTGAATTGGATACGTCTTATCATGAGCTTGGATTGTTTGTCAGTAAAATTGAAAATAGTGAAGTTTTTATGTCGGTTGATAAACTGGAGCTGAATTCTACGGTAACTGCTAAAAATGCAGCCTCACCTCAGATTTTGGCAAAACTAATTATTAGTACAGTAGCATTAACAGATACTCTTTTAGAACAATGAGAAAAAAATCCTATAAAAATTTAGTTATTAGTTTGCTGATCATTATCAGTTTATTTGCTAATGCAAGTGCGGTATTAGCGGCTAAGCCTAAAAAGCAAAAAGGCAAAAAAAACGATGAAAAAGTAAAAGTTGCTGAGAAGAAGGCAGAGACTGTTAAAGAAGCAAGGACTGAAATTAAGTACACTGGTTTTGAAGCAAAGCGAAATCCTTTTGCGCCGCCTAAGGAAGTAGCAAAGATGATTGCTGAGCCTTATACCATTGATGGTTTGAAAAAGATTGAAATAGTAAAGATGCCGAAGGTTGAAGTCCAAGGCATAATCTGGTCAAAATCTATGCCTCAGGTTATTATTAATGGGGATGTCATGAAGGTGGGTGACTATATACAGGATTTCCAAATAAAGGAAGTAACAAGAAAAGGTATTATATTATTTCATAAAGGTGAAGAGTATTTAATGAAAATACAAAGTTACCAACAAAACAAGAAAAAACCAAAAAATAAAAGAAAAAGATAAGGAGTAACAAATGAAAAGGATTTCCTTGTGGCTTGTGATGCTTGTGCTTTTTTTGGGCAGCATATCATTGATTTGCATTGGGAACGTTTTTGCTCAAGAGTCATATGAGATCGAGGATGATGTCGGAGTTGACGAGGATTCTGGAGATGGCCTGGTGTCGTTAGACTTTAAAGATGCGGATCTTAAAGACGTGCTTAAAGTATTTTCTCAGCAATCTGGATTGAATTTTGTTGCTGATAGAAATATAGAAGAGAAACTTATTACTTTGTACATGAATGAGGTGACTGTTGAGGATGCTTTGAAGACCTTATTAGATGCTAATAATTTAGGCTTGAGGCAAAATCAGGGAAGTAATATTCTAATAGTGAGGCAAAAGCCTACTCGGCCGGTTGAGACAATCACTCGAGTTTATAAAATACAATATTATCATGATAGTGCTACGCCTGGTGAGTATATGATGGGAGAAAAGTCTAAAGGCGAGAGGAAATCTACTAGTGGAAGCTGGAATAAGATAATTGAACCGTTGTTAAGTGAATTTGGTGTTGTTATTTCATATGCAAATATTTTGATTATTACTGATGTGCCGGATCGTTTTAAGCTGATTGATCAGGTAATTGGCGAAATAGATAAGCCGGTTCCGGAAGTTATGATAGAAGTTGAGCTGATTGAAACAACGGCTGATTTTCTTAAAAATCTCGGAGTTAAATGGTCAAAGGAATTTATGAAATTCACAGGCGGCTCTCGTGTTAGTCCAATGCCTTTCACTGCGTTCGAAGATGTTAATACATATGGTGAGAATAAAGTTATAGGGATACCTGGTGGTGCTCACTTTAATTATGGTCTGATTTCTTCAACTGCGCTGACCTGGATACTGGAAATGCTGCAAACCGATACAAATACAAAATTTTTATCCAAACCGAGGATATTAGTTCAGGACAGAGAGTGGGCTGAGATCAAGGTCACTGAAGATAAAATCGTTTCTGTTGTGACAATCGTTACAGACGATGAAACAAAAACATATGTAGAAAGACTGGAAATAGGGACAATACTGCGATTAGTGCCGCTTATTAATGAAGAAGAGGGATATGTGTCAATTTTGCTTGAGCCTTCTATTTCAAGGGCAACAGAATCAAAATTTACAGATACTAATGGAACTAGTTATATTGATCCGCAGATTAGAAGTATGAGGACTGTGGTTATGGCAAAAAGTGGAGAAACTGTTGCGATAGGCGGCTTTATCACAACAGAGGACGAGGAGACAAGAACAAAGGTTCCGTGGTTGGGAGATATCCCGTTGCTTGGCGCTTTGTTTCGCCATACATCAATTGACAGGATTGATAAGGAAATGCTGATTTTTATCACACCGAGAATCATAAGTATAACGGAAAAGATAGAAATGTGGCGGACTGATTTTGTTGAAAATACAGGTGATAATCCAGCTCAGATGAATGAGCAAATGGCTGAAGGGATTGCTGCTGATGCGCCTATATCTAATGTTCAGCAATCAAAACCATCAGATATTAACACAACGCTTCCTTTTAGGGAGCAGGAGGAACTGGGAAATCTGAATATTGGTTTAACTTTAAAAAGTTCCAGTTTGGGTGTTGTAGATTTAGTAAAATAAATTAAGAAAAGAGTCTAAGCCAGATATGATAAAATCAAATTTAAAGTTAGGTGATATTTTAATAAAGCAAGAATTGCTCAAAAAGGAACAATTGGAGTATGCTCTTGAGGAGCAGGGAAAAAAGGGCGGAAAACTTGGCGAAGTTCTTGTAACTATGGAGTTTGTTAGTGAGACTGACATTGCCAGTGCTCTATCAAAGCAGTTAGGAGTCTTGTTTGCTTCTCTCGAAAAAGGGCTTTTGCGACCGAATCTTCATCAGGGATTGGAAAAAATTATCCCTCATGATTATGCAAGATTCCATAAGGTTCTTCCGTTATCAAAACATTTAAACACAATGACTGTGGCTATGGTCGACCCTTTGAATCTGATTACTATTGATGATCTTATGAAAATGAGCGGCTGTGATGTTAATGTTGTGGTGGCTACTCTGGCTGATATGAATCAGGCTTTGGATGACTTTTATCAAAGTAAGGATTTGAAAAAGAAGAGTATCCAGGAACAGTTTATTTTAATGGATGGATCTGAAAGCACAAGAGAGACAAAGGTAGATGTTCGGGATATATTTTCGGAATCAGAAGCTGCTCCGGTAGTTAAATTTGTAGATTTAATCTTAAGCGATGCAATTGAGCAGGGCGCATCTGATATTCATCTTGAGCATTTTGAAGCAAGGATAAGTTTGCGTTACCGTGTTGACGGTGTGCTTTATGATGCTAACCCTTCGGATCCAAAAATGTATTTTGCTATTATTTCTCGAATGAAAATCCTGGCAAAGATGGATATTGCTGAGCGTCGTTTGCCTCAGGATGGTGGATTTTCCATAGCGTTTGGAGATAAGATCATCGATGTTCGTGCTTCGAGCATCCCGACTATTTTCGGTGAAAAAATGGTAATGCGTTTACTTGATCAGGCGAAACTGCCTTTGGAATTTAGCTATCTTGGATTTGATGAGTATGATTTGAACATTATTCGCAAGGAAATATTTAAACCATTTGGTATGGTTTATGTCACAGGGCCTACCGGATCAGGAAAATCAACTACAATGTATACAATTCTAAATGAAATTAAAACGCCAAGAAAAAATATAATCACTATAGAAGATCCTGTTGAGTATAAGCTTGACGGAATTAACCAGGTGCAGGTAAAGCCGCTTATCGGATTGAATTTTGCTAACTCATTACGTTCATTTCTGCGTCAAGACCCTGATATTCTTATGGTGGGGGAGGTTCGTGATTTAGAGACTGCTCAAATGTGTATCCGTGCTGCTTTGACAGGCCATTTAGTTTTAAGTACTTTACATACTAATGATGCTCCGACGGCGATTACGAGAATAATGGATATTGGTATTGAGCCGTTTTTGCTTGTTTCTGCACTAAGGCTGGTTATTGCGCAAAGACTTATACGCCGGCTTTGCGAAAACTGCAGGAAAGAGGTTAAGCAGGATGTGCGTTATAAAGATATGGATATAAAGGGACCTGTTTATGAATCTAAAGGGTGTGAAAAATGCCGCTTTACCGGTTTTAAAGGTCGAGTGGGTATATTTGAACTTCTTCCTATTAATGAAGAAATAAGGAATATGATATATTATCGCAAATCAAGCGATGAAATCAGAAAAAGGGCCGAGGCAATTGGAATGCGCAGTCTTTATCAGTGCGGAGTGGAAAGAATAAAACAGGGCATGACGACACTCGAAGAGGTTGTTGCGGTAACTATTGCTGATTAATGTGATTAAGGCCTTCCCAAATAGTTTCTTGTATGCTATATTATTTAGAGCAGGATTAAACTGAGATAAAATCCCCAATTAATAATGAAGCTTTGATTTAAGATAAGGAGAACCAGTAGTAGATGCCAGATTTTTTGTATAAAGCCAGAGATTCGGATGGAAACCTTGTCCAAGGTACGATGATTGCGGAGAGTGAAAGCGAAGTTATTGAAATCCTACAGCGTCGTAATTTGTTGATTACTTCAGTTCAGCAAATTATTGCTAAAAAGAAGGCCTCAGAGCTAAAATTTAAATTATCTAAAATAAGGTTTTCTTCAAGAGTAAAAAATGATGATTTGTGTATTTTTGCTAGGCAAATGGGAACCTTGCTTAATGCCGGTGTACCTCTATTGCGGAGTCTATCTGTATTAGGAAAACAAGTCTCATCGCTGCCATTACGTGACGCAGTTGATAAAATAAAAGAGGACATTCAGTCTGGAAGTACTTTAAGAGATGCCATTGATAAGCATCCAAAGGTTTTTTCAAAATTCTGGGTTAACTTGGTTGGAACAGGAGAAGCTTCAGGACAATTACCTTCTGTACTGGAGCAGATAGCCCAATATTTCGAAAGTTCCGGAGAATTGCAAAGAAAGGTTGTCTCGGCTCTAATCTATCCTTTAGTCCTGTTGATTGTGTGTACCGGAGCAATATTGGTTTTTGTTATTAAGATTGTTCCTGTTTTTGCTTCAATGTTTGTTAGCTTTGGCTCAGAATTGCCTGCGGTGACACAATTTGTTGTTGATTTAAGTATTTTATGCAGAAAATTTACAATTCCGTTTCTACTATTAACTCCTGTGGTTTTCTTTTTGCTAAATAGGCTAATGAAAACTAAAAAAGGTAGATTGTTCTTTGATCGCTTACTACTTAGGATGCCTATATTCGGAACACTATTTCGTAATATTGCGATCGCTAACTTTTCTAGAGGTCTAGGTACAATGATATCAAGTGGTGTACCTATTCTATACGCTTTGGAAATTGTAACTAAAACAGTAGGCAATAGTGTTATTGAGGAAGCTTTGGAGGGGGTAAAGGACAGTGTTAGAGATGGTAAATCAATAGCCGAACCTTTAGAGAGCTCTGGTATTTTTCCGCCCATGGTTGTTCTTATGGTAAATGTGGGGGAGGAAACAGGTGAACTGGCCGATATGCTTAAGCATGTTGCAGTATTCTATGAAGAGCGTATTAATATGGTTGTGGAAAGGTTGGCATCTTTGCTTGAGCCTTTCATGCTTGTTTTTATGGGTGGATTAGTAGGGTTTTTAGTAGTTGCCATGTTTTTGCCGATATTCAAGTTGGCAACAGCTGTTATGTAATATTAGGAGGACTTATGAAGAAAAATGGTTTTACATTGATGGAATTAATGCTTACTGTCATAGTTATCGCTATACTGGTGAGTATCGCCGTGCCAAACTATATCAATACTGTGGAAAGAGCTCGTGCGCGTGAGGCAAGGGCAACGCTTGAGTCAATGCGGGCAGCTGAACAGACTTATGCTTCTGAACGCCGCACCATGATTGGACTTGATGATAGTGATTCTAATCTATGGACGATAGTTGGATTGGAAGATCCGCATACTAATAACCGCAGATCATGGGATTATTCATTTAATGCCGGAACCGGAACTGGTACAGCATCGAGAATTAGCGGACCATATTCTACTTGGACAATCACCTTGGGTCTAGACGGAACTGAGGGTGGCAGCAACGGGCCATAATTAGTTAATCAATGCTGCAATAGCTTGAGCTGCGTTTTTATTGGCATCGGATGTGCCTAAATTCAGTTTCACTTTAGTGAGCGCTTGTTTAATATCATCCTGTTTTTGAGCATTTAAGTTGAAAAAATCAATAGTGGCTTTAAAAAGATTGGTGGGGTTTGCATGATATTGAATGAACTCAGGAACTATTTTTTTTCCAGCGACTACATTCACAAGTCCGATATAGGGCAGTTCAATAAGTAATTTTGTTGTGAACCAGGTAAGGAAACTTGTTTTGTAAACAACCAACATGGGAATTCCTAAAATTGCTGTTTCCAGCGTTGCTGTTCCTGAGCAAACCCAGGCAAAACTTGAGATGTTTCTTGCATCATAAGTATTCTTGTCAATAATCTTCAGATTAAGATGCCTGTAGTCATGAGTTATTCCTCGTATAAGATCAGAGTTTATGTTTAATGCTCTGATAAGCAAAAATTTAATTTCCGGCATTTTTTTTTGCAAAGCAGTTGCCCCTTTAAGCATTACAGGTAATAGTTTCTTTACCTCATTTATTCTTGAACCGGGAAGAATACTTAAGATCTTGTCTGTATCACTGAGGTTCATGCTTTCTAATACTGCTTTTTTTTCCTTTAGTCCTTTAAACTTTTCTAATAACGGGTGTCCGACAAATTTAGCATCGATACCGTTTTCTTTATACATAGTTTCTTCAAATTTAAAAACAACCAGCATCTTATCTACTGTCTGTTTGATTAAGTTTATACGCTTTTTCCCCCAGGCCCATATTTGAGGACTGATGTAGTAAATGACCTTTACCTTGGGAATATCTTGTTTTATTCTTTTAGCAAGCCGCAAATTAAATCCTGGATAGTCGATTAGAATCACAGCTTGAGGCTGCTCTTTTTTAATTTGTAATAGGGTGAGTTCAAATGTTTTTTTGAAAATGGAGAAATGTTTCAAAACCTCTATAAAACCAATCACAGCATATTGGGTGAGATCAGCAAACGTTTTCACTCCTGCTTCCCTCATCTGAGGACCGCCAATACCTGAAATAACTAGGTTAGGATTTGAAATTTTCAACGCTCTGGTGAGAGCTGCACCATGCATGTCCGCAGAAGGCTCTCCTGCAATAATTATAATAGATTTAGGCATTTTTACGGATTTGTTTTGTTATGGCTAAGGCAATCTCAAGAGCGTCTTTTCCTTCTTTACCTCGCACAACAGGTTGTTTGCCCTTTTTTATGCAATCAATAAAAGAACTTAGTTCCTCGACAAGAGGCTCTTTTTTCTTAACTAGAATTTCTTTTTTTGTGATCAAGTTGTTTTCTTTTTTATAGTAAATTATTTTTTGCTGGGCATAATCAAGACTGAGATAAGAATCTTTTTGGAAAATTCGGATCTTTCTCATTCCCTCATCACTAACCCTGCTAGCTGTTAGGTTGCAAACAGTACCGTTTTTAAAAATTAATCTTACACTAGCAATATCTTCATTTTGTGAAAGCACATTAACACCTATGGCATGTGTATGTTTAAGCGGTGATTTAACCAAAGATAAGACAATGTCTATGTCGTGTATCATCAAATCAAGAATGACACTAACATCGGTGCCTCTTTTAGGATAGGGGCTTAACCGGTGACATTCGATGAATTTCGGGTTTTTACAAAAACCTTGTATTGTCGTGATAGCGGGGTTAAAACGTTCAACATGCCCTACCTGCAGGATGTTTCTTTTTGCCCGAGCAATTTTCACTAGCTTCTGGGCCTCAAGCATTGTAGGGGTGATAGGTTTTTCAACAAGCACATGGACATTATTCTTTAGAAAGTCTCTGGCGATTTTGAAATGGGTGATGGTCGGAGTGGCAATGCTTACAGCATCGACTTTGTTAAATAGCTTCTTATAATCTGAGTAAGCTGTGCTCTTAAACTCACTGGCATAAGAGTTAGCTTTGGTATTATCAGTGTCACAGATTCCTATTAAGTCCACACCACGCATATTATTATATATCCGAGCATGAATTTTACCCAGATGTCCGGTTCCGATAACAGCTACTTTTACTCTTTTCATAATGTTATTAACTTTAACACACCAAAGAAGATATTGTCAAGGCTAGATAGAAAACCCCCAACTCCTAGATAGAAAACA